>JAITXH010000201.1 GCA_031284845.1 Puniceicoccales bacterium
TCGCTGCTGCTGCCGCTGCCGCCGCTGCCGCTTCTGCTGCGCCGCCGCCTCCCACGGAGCTTGTGCCGCTCGATGCGCCGTGAGGTGTTGCACTCTCTTTACGACAAAGACCGCGGCCAGTGTGCTGCGGTTTTTTTCGTTAACAGGCAATGCCCCGCTTGACGCCGCGCATCCGCTTGTTATCTCCTCTCCGCTTTTACCGCCTTTTGCATAATGGACAACATCACGGATAACACCAGTACAACCACCCCCGACGGGCCGGTTGCGAAAAAGAAACCCTTCTACAAAAGAGCATCGGGGCGATTCCTCCTCTGCGCACTTGTCCTCTTCGCGGCAACGTCGCTCTTTGTCTCGTTTTCCGGCAAGATGATGCCGGGCATTGTGGCAGGCTACATCAAGGCCAAGTCGGGCTACACTTTCTCCGTCGGCGAAAATAACACTTCACTCCTTGCCGGACGCGTGGATTTCCAAAATGTCCGGCTTGTCAACTCCCCGGAATTTCACGATCCGCGCTTTCTCGACATCGCCCGCATCAAGGCCGAGATCAAGCTCTCCAGCCTCTTGGAAAACACGCGGGAATATCCCGAACTGGCGCTCGATATACGGGAGCTTGTCCTCATCAGCGAAAGCAACTCCCTCCTGCAAGCCGTGGAGAAGAACAATCTGGTCACGTTCATCAACGCATTCACTGACGAACAAGACGATGCTGCCACGCAGCCTGCCGACAAAAAAGACAAGAGCGCAAAGGATGAAAAAAAGACGCGCAAAAAATTTCATATAGACAAACTCTCCCTGAAGTTTGACCGCTTCATCGTCCTCGTCGGCGACACATCGGGCAAGCCTGCCAAAACGCTCATTGACGGGAGTGGCGTGTTCGATGTCGAGATAACCGATGTCACCGAAAAGAATATCCGGGAAAAAATCCTGAAAGTAATTGAGCGCCTCATCAAATCCAAGGCCGCGAGTTCTGCGGCGGACCGCCTTGGCCGAGAGGCCAGCGCACTCGGTAGTCTCCTCGGCGGCAAAAAGGGCCAAAAGGGCGAAGAAAAGAAATGAACACTTTCTTCAAAAAATTTTTTTGGAAAAACATGACATCGGACAATACCACCACCACGACTTCTGACACCACCACTCCCGGCTCTGCCGGAGCACAGGATGCCGCCACTTCCGCCGGTGCGGACGCGGTTGACTCCGCACCCGCCGAGGGTGCCGCCGCAGATGCCGCCGCGAAGGGCGATGAAATCCTGCGGGACAACATCCGGCTGCGCGACCTGTATGCCCGCGCCATTGCGGACTTCGACAACTACCGCCGCCGCGTTGTGCGCGAGAAAGAGGAATTGCGGAAATTGGCTGCGCAGGAGCTGATCGAAGACCTCATCCCCGTGCTTGATAATCTGGGCATTGGCCTCGCCACGGCAGAAAAACACCCGGAGGCCGGCCCCGTCGCCGACGGTTTTAAGATGATAGCCGGCCAGATCAAAGCTACTCTCGAAAGCCACGGATTGCGCGAGATCTCGCCCTTGGGCGAACCCTTCGATCCCAATGTCCACGAGTCTGTCAGCGAAACCCCGCACGAGACCATCCCGGAGCACAATGTAGCCGTCGTGCTGCGCACCGGCTACCGCCTCCACGACCGTCTTGTACGCCCGGCAAGCGTCGTGCTTTCTACCGGGAAAAACTAAGGCAAGCCCATGTCTGAAGACTTCTATAAACTCCTCGATGTCGAGCGCGGCGCGAGTGCCGAGGAGATCAAAAAGGCCTATCGCAAGCAGGCCATGAAATACCACCCCGACCGCAATCCGGGTGATAAAAGTGCGGAGGAAATGTTCAAAAAAGTTTCCCGCGCCTACGAAGTGCTTTCCGATACGCAAAAGCGGGCGACCTACGACCAGTTTGGCGCGGCTGCATTCGAGGCAGGCGCAGGAGGCCATCATGCAGGCGGTGGTGGTCCCGGCGGCTTCCACGACCCGAGGGATATTTTTGAACAGTTCTTCCGTGGCAGCGGCGGCGGAGGCGGTGGTTTTTCTTTTGAGGATTTTTTCGGTGGCGGAGGCGGCGGCGCGGCTTCGGATTCGCAACATGGCGACGACCTCCGTTTTGATTTGAAAATCACCCTTGAAGAAGCCGCCAAGGGTGTCGAAAAGCAGATAAACTACCGGAGGCATGCCTCATGCAGCAATTGCCACGGCTCGGGCGCGGAGCCTGGCTCCAAGCGCAAGACCTGCACTTCCTGCGGCGGCAAAGGGCAAGTCGTGCGCTCAAACGGCTTCTTTTCCATCCGGCAGCCTTGCCCGACGTGCGGCGGCGCAGGCAGCATCATCGAGAACCCTTGCAAAAAGTGCGGCGGCGAAGGCCGTATCGTCGAGCATCACACCGTCACGGTCAACATACCTCCGGGTGTGGATACGGGGGTCAGGCTGCGCTCCAGTGGCAATGGTTCCGCGGGTGTCAACGGAGGCGGCAACGGCGATCTTTACGTCATCATCCATGTCGCCGATCACGACCTTTACGAGCGCCAGGGGGACGATCTTTTTTGCACCGTTCCGATAAAGTTTACGCTCGCCGCACTGGGTGGCAGCGTCGAGGTGCCCACACTGGACGGACGGGCTGCGTTGAAGATACCGACCGGCACGGCGAGCGGCACCACCTTCCGCCTTCGCGAGAAGGGGATGCCCAACTTGCGCAACAGCGCAGGGCGGGGCGATTTAATGGTGCGCATCGAGATAGATGTCCCGAAAAAGTTGACGGTCGAACAGCGGGCCAAGTTGGAAGAATTTGCCCGCGCCTCCGGCGACGACCTCAATCCGGTCTCGGAATCCTGGGCGGAAAAGTTTCGTAAATTTTTCAGCTAGCCCGCAGTTTAGCCCGCATGTCTCAGGGAAATTCATTTCAGGCACCGGAGCGGCGTCCGCGCTTCTCCTTGCTGCGCCCGTTAGCTGGTATTGCATTGCTGGGGATCGCATTGTTCCCGGCTGCTTTCATCGGGGGCGCAGAGCCACCGGCGGGCGCATCGGCTCCACTTCCCGCAGAGGCGGCTTCCGGAGTCCCCATTGCGCCCGGTGCAAAGTTGCAGCGTCTCGCCGGAGGATTCGCATTCACCGAAGGCCCGGCGGCAGATGCCAGTGGAAATGTCTATTTCACCGACCAGCCCAAGGATCGCATTTGGATTTGGACGACGGACGGGAAGCTAAAACTTTTCCGCGATAAGACCGGACGGGCCAACGGCCTTTACTTTGATAACGCCGGTGCCTTGCTCGCCTGCTCCGACGAGAATAACGAACTTTGGCGCTTCGATGTGAAAACTGGAACGCACGAGGTGTTGACGGGCGGATTTGACGGAAAAAATTTCAACGGTCCCAACGATCTTTGGATACATCCCAACGGCGGAATTTATTTCACCGACCCGCTTTATGAACGCGACTACTGGAAGTCCAGGCACCCCCTGCGCAAAGACGGCGAGCAGGTCTATTATCTGCTTCCGGGCGAAAAGGTGTGCCGGGTGGCGACTGCGGCGATTCGATTTAAGAAGCCCAACGGAATCATCGGTTCACTCGACGGCAAGCGGCTCTATGTATCGGACATCGGCGCGGGGAAAATCTATGTCCACGAGCTAGCGCCGGACGGTTCGCTTCTTTCGCAGCGCCTGTTTGCAAAGGCGGTGGCGGACGGCATGACCTTGGATTCCGAAGAAAATCTTTATCTGGCCGGAAAGAAGGGCGTCACGGTGTTCAATCGCAACGGAGTATTATTGGGGGTTATCGCAGTTAAAGAGCCATGGACGGCCAATGTTTGTTTCGGCGGAAAAGACGGGAAAACTCTCTTTATTACAGCCTCCGGAGCGCTTTATTCGATAGAGATGAAAACGACCCGGAATACACCGGGAAGGTAAGGCCATTTCGCGTTCAACTGCGCCCCGCGCTACGGGCGGTCAATCGTGAGCGACGGGGCAAAAGCCAACGCCCAGGCGTCTTGCGCCGGCGGAGGCAGTGCGGCATCCGCAAAAGCGGCGAAAGCGATCATGCCTGCGTTGTCGCCGCTGTGGCGCGGCTCCGCCGCGAGAAATGGCAACCCGCGCCGCGCCGCCAGTTCTGCCATGGCCGTGCGCAGGGTTTTGTTATTCGCCACACCACCCGATATGCCAAGGCTAGCAAAACGGGCGGCATTGAGCTGAGCCGTTGTCTTCGCCAGGAGTTGCCCGATGATGGCAGCCTGATAACTCGCGCAAATATCAGGCAGTGCGGCTTGGAGCGTGGCGTCATCCAGAGTTTCCAGCTTATAGCGCAGGCTCGTCTTCAGCCCGGAAAAAGAAAAGCGCGGATCCGATTTTTCAGGAATACCTCTGGGGAAATCAAAGCGACCGGGGTCGCCCGTGAGCGCCAGTTTCTCGATGAGCGCCCCGCCGGGGTAGGGCAGGCCAAGGAGCTTTGCGCCTTTGTCAAAGGCTTCGCCGCTGGCATCGTCCACGGTCTGCGCAAGCACGCTTACGTGCCCACCGGTGTCGAGCGAGACCAGCAGAGTGTTCCCTCCCGAGACGACCAGCCCGAGGTGAGGGAGCAGGCGGGAGAAGTGCTCGCGAAATGCATCGGGAGCCGTGGCGTGCAGCGCGATGAAGGGCGAGAACAAGTGCCCGCGCAAGTGGTTCACTGCGGTAATCGGCTTCTGCCATGCGAGTGCAAGTGCCTTCGCAAGGGCGATGCCGAGTGCGAGGCAACCAGCGAGACCGGGGCCGCGTGTGACGGCTATGGCATCGAGGCATTCCGGGGCGAAGTCCGCCGGGAGGTGGCGCAGCAGGGCGGGGAAGTTTTTCAGGTGTTCGCGGCTGGCCAGATCGGGCACGACGCCGCCGTATTCGCCGTGCAGCGCGATCTGCGTATGCAGCCACTCGCCGGTAAGCCCGCGTGCGGGGTCAAAGAGCGCGAGGCCGGATTCGTCGCAGGAGCTTTCGATGGCGAGGAGCATGGGATGCGGAGCCGTGCGGGGAAGGGGGCGCGGCGGTCAGCGCCCGGCGGCGGTGATCTTTTCGACATACTTGGCCAGGATGTCGAACTCGAGGTTTACGGGATCGCCCGTGTGCCGTTCATGCAGATTGGTTACTTCGATCGTGTGTGGGATGAGCCAGATGTCGAATACGCCCGCCGCATCGTCCACGGCTGCCACCGTCAGCGAAATGCCGTCCACGGAGATGCTGCCCTTGTAGGCGATGTATTTCAAAAATGCCCTGTCCGGGCGCACCTGCAAGCGGTGGTTGGCACCGTCGTGGCCGAAAAACACGACCTCGCCCGTGCCGTCCACATGGCCCGATACGAAGTGCCCGCCCATGCGCGTGGCGGGCGTCAGGCTGCGTTCCAGGTTCACGGCACTGCCGGGGCGCAGGAGCCGGAAGGAGGTCTTGCGCAGGGTTTCGTCGAGCACATCGAAGGTGAGCACGCCGCCGACGGCGGATGTTACCGTGAGGCAGCAGCCGTTTACGGCTACGCTGTCTCCGGGCACTGTATCCTCGGGAACTTTCTTCCCGGCGATTTGGAGCGACCATACGCTGGTGGCTTCGTTTTGTATAAGCGCGTGAACGCGCCCGGTTTCTTCTACGAGTCCTGTGAACATGTGCGGGAGCAAAAACGCTTCATGAGCGTTTGATAAGTTTTTTGATTAACATTTTTTCAAATTCCGCCAGCTTCGTCCCCGTTCGGGGTCATGCATTCCAGCATTCCCGGCATTTTTCATCCCATGTCTTCCGCTTTTCTCAATAAAAACTCGGCGCACAGCGCACTGCCACCCATCACGGAAATCCCCTGGGGCAATTTGCCCGATGGACGGCAAGTGTCTCTTTTCACTCTCGAAAATGGTAAAGGTGCCCGTGTGCGCATCGCCAACTTCGGCGCACTCATCGTCTCGCTGGAGGTGCCCGATAAGAATGGAGAGCTGGGCGATGTCGTCCTCGGCTACGATTCCATCGAAGGTTACCTCGCCGACAAGGCCACTTACTTCGGTGCTGTTGTCGGGCGCGTCGCCAACCGCATTGCCGGAGGGCGCTTCACGCTCAACGGACGGGAGTTTTCCCTCGCCACAAACAACACGCCCGCAGGCATCCCGTGTTCGCTCCACGGCGGCGACATCGGGTTCGACAAGGTGCTCTGGTCGGCGAAGACGGTCACCGTTGGAGCGCAGTCTTCACTGGTGTTGAACTACAAGAGTGCGGATGGCGAGGAAGGGTATCCGGGGAATCTCGATGTGACGGTGATCTATACGCTTTCCCCCGAGAACACGCTGCGCGTCGAATACGGGGCCACGACGGATAAGGCGACGCCGGTCAACCTAAGCCAGCACACTTATTTCAATTTGGAAGGCGAAGGCGCGGACACCATCCTCGACCACAGGCTGCGCATCAATGCCTCGCGCATCACACCGGTGACGGCGGGCTTGATTCCCACAGGGGAATTCCGCTTGGTGGCGGGCACGCCATTCGACTTCAAGCAGCCGCACTCCGTGGGCGAGCGTATCGAGGCATCGGACGAGCAACTGGAGTTTGGCGCGGGCTACGACCACAACTGGGTCATAGACGGGGACGACAAGGTGAAGATCGCCGCCGAAGTCTATGCGCCACGTTCAGGGCGCGTGCTCACCATTTCGACGACGGAGCCGGGGATTCAATTTTACAGTGGTAACTTTTTAGACGTCGCCTCCGGCAAAGGCGGCAAGCCCTACGCCTGGCGTTCCGGGATGGCGTTGGAGACGCAGCACTTCCCGGATTCGCCTAATCAGTCCTCATTTCCGCGCATCACACTTCAGCCCGGGCAACGCTATGCGAGCATTACGGAGTTCGCATTTGCCACGCGCCAACACCCGGTGTGAGTAACTTCCTTTTTTAAAAGATGAATCCCGCACAACATCCCTACGCATTTCTGGCGTTGTATCTGGTCGTCGCCGCCGCGTTTCCGTTCATCCTGCTTTCGGTGACGTGGCTCTGGGCGTGGCTCCTCCAGCCGGGCAAGCCCAATGCCGTCAAAAACGCCACCTACGAGTGCGGTCTCGAGGCACAAGGGCCGGGGCGCATTCAGTTCAAGGCGCACTATTACCTCTATGCGATCTTGTTCCTCATCTTTGATGTGGAGGTGCTGTTTTTGTTGCCGTTCGCGGTGGCCGTATCGGGCCTGCCTGCCGGGGCGCTTTTTGCCATGCTGGTCTTTGTGTTGCTCCTCGCCGAGGGGCTGGTGTGGGTCTGGCAACGGAGGTTGCTGGAATGGAAATGACGGGCGGGGAGCCTGTCCCCGATCCGCGCACCACGTCTATTCCCACTGCTTAGTTCTCACTTTTCTTTCATCCGATGTCTTCCGAATCCATTTCAGCAGAATCCGTCTCCACCGCCGAACGCGAATCGCTCCGGCGCCAGGGGATTCTAATTACAAGCCTCAACGAAATCTACAACTGGGGCCGCGCCAACTCCATTTGGCCACTTCAATTCGGCCTCGCCTGCTGCGCCATTGAGATGATCGCTGTCGCCGCTGCCCGGTTCGACATCGCCCGGTTTGGCGCGGAGGTATTTCGTCCGTCGCCGCGCCAGGCCGACCTGATGATTGTCTCCGGCACAGTCACCAAAAAAATGGCGCCGCAAGTGGTGCGAATCTGGAATCAGATGGCGGAGCCGAAATACTGTATCGCGATGGGCGCATGTTCGATTTCAGGCGGGCCGTTTAAGCAGGGCTACAATGTGCTGAAGGGCGTGGACCGGTTTATCCCGGTGGACATCTACATCCCGGGTTGCCCGCCGAGGCCGGAGGCGCTGTTGCACGGGTTGATTGAATTGCAGAAAAAAATCCACACCGAGAAGTTGACCGGTACCGAAGGCGTGCCGCGCCACTTGAGGAAAAACGACGAAGTCGTCAGCGAGTGGCCAGTGCCGTCGTTTGGCGAACACGACCTTGAGCCGCCGCGCAACGATGCGCTGACGCAAAAAGCGGCGCCGTTGGTGCGAGGGTGAGGCGGCAAAAAGGGTTTTTATCCACGAATTACACGAATTTCACGAATTAGAGGCAAAACAATCAACGCAAGAAACAACCATGAATACAGACGACGTAGCAACGGCATTTGATCTAATCAGCGAAGAACTTGAAGTTGTCATAAGAAAAAACAACAAAGAAGGGGCAACAGCATTCACGGAAGGCCGATATGTTGATGTTAACGCATTGCGGGAAAAAGCATTGAAATTAAATGATTTTAAAGAAAAAGTTGGCGACTTGCTAGATGAGTGGGAGGAATGTTTCGATGGGGAAACAAGGGAGGAAGTCGTTATTGAAGATCTCGAAATACCGTCCAAAAATAGAAAAGAAAAGCAAACAAAACGAACATCAAGCAGAGGAAGTCATCTTAGGGTGATTTTTCCCGACAATCATGTTATTCAGGAAGGAGTCGCCGCAGAAACATTTGAAAAGACATTACAGAGACTTGGGTTGGAAAATATCGAAAAATTGAAACTAACCAAAGAAAACCTCCCTTTACTTGCCAGAGAGAGAAAAGATGGCGAGTATTATTTTGGTCGTCCTCCGGTCGAAGGGCGGTATATAAATACTCATTCATCAACAATGGCTAAGAAGAAGAAACTTGACGCTATTGCCGAAGAATTGAATGTCGCTCTCAACGTCGAAATTATCCCTTAGGCTTTGGATAGACAACGCTACATCGTTTCAAATTTGCTAAACATCACCTGTGAAAACCAAGCTCTCCAGCACGCCCGGCGACTTCTACGGCAAAATCCACGACCTTTTAGATAAGGCGAGGTCGTCCGTCGTTCGCAATGTGAACCGGACAATGGTTTATACCTATTCCGAAATAGGACGACTGATCGTTGAAGAAGAGCAGAACGGCGCAGAACGAGCGGGATACGGGAGGGAGGTATTAAA
>JAITXH010000126.1 GCA_031284845.1 Puniceicoccales bacterium
GGTTTTGGCATTCCCAGCGGAAGCGGGTTGACCTACTCGGATCCCGCCACACTCAAAAACGCAATGGATGCCCGGCGCTCTTATCAAGCCACCGAGTCCGGCAGGAATTAAAAACAGCAGGCAAAATTTTTAATTCGCGCAGCGTGGCGAAGCCTCATGCCCCTATCCACACGAGCGCGCCGGACGGCACTGCATCGAACAATGCAATCACGTCTGTATTGCGCAGGAGCACGCAGCCGTGGCTGTTCGGGGTGCCTATTTTATCTTCCTGATTGGTGCCGTGGATGTAGATGTAGCGTGCATACGTATCGCAGCCCGGCCCCCGGTTTTTCCCGGGATCAAGGCCGTCCAGCCACAGGATGCGCGAGGTGATCAGATTTTGGGCACGCATGGCTTCCGGGGCATTTTGCCAAACGAAACCGAGCGGACGCCGCCCCTTGAAGACCATGCCGGGCGCTTCTCCGGCACCAATGCGGTCGGCGATTTGATGCAAGCCGGTCGGCGTCCCGAGTGAATCGGGGATGCACGATGGCGCAGCCCTCGATGTGGACACTGCATAGTGCGCTACCGGACGCCCGGCGTAAAAATGCCATAATTTTTGCTCGCCCAAAGACACGCAAAGGCAATCTTCCCGCGCCGCCTGTTGCAACTCCTTGCGGCGGGTTTCCAAGTCTTTAAACAATCTCAACACAGTTTCCGAAAATGGCATACAAAGTTGGCATAGTGGGTGTGACCGGCGCAGTCGGTCAAGAACTGCTTTCCTTGCTCGCGAGTCATAATTTTCCGGTGGGCGAATTGCGCCCGCTGGCTTCAGCACGGTCCGCCGGAAAAAAAATAGCCTTCGGCGGCAATGAATGGACTATCCGCGAAGCGACGCCGGATTCATTTGCCGGGTTGGATTTTGCAGTTTTCAGCGCGGGGGCTTCCATCTCGCGTGCGCTTGCTCCGGAAGCGGTCAAACGCGGTTGCGTGGTCGTGGACAACAGTTCCGCATTCCGCATGGACCCGGCGGTGCCGCTGGTCGTGCCCGAGATCAACGCCCATGCGATTGCCGCCCACAAGGGCATCATCGCCAACCCGAATTGTTCTACGGCAATCGCGCTCATGGGGCTTTACCCTTTGCACAGGATTTTCCATCTGAAGCGGTTTTTTGCCGCCACGTATCAGGCCGTTTCCGGCACAGGTGCCGCCGCCATGCACGAGTTGGAATCGCAGGCAAAGGCGTGGGCCGCAGGCCAGGCTGTGGAAAGCTCGGTCTATCCGCATCAGATCGCCTTCAACCTCATCCCGCATGTGGACAGCTTCCTCGATACGGGCTACACCAAGGAGGAGATGAAGATGCTGAATGAGGGCCGCAAAATCCTCGAACTGCCCGCACTCCGCGCCTCGACTACCTGTGTGCGCGTGCCTGTGTTCCGGGCGCACTCCATCGCGCTCAACGCCGAATTTGAAAAACCGGTGGACGTGCAGCAGGCGCGGGAAGCGATTAAGCATTTTTCCGGCGCGGAGTTATGCGACGATCCGGCAAATAAAGTTTATCCCATGCCGCTTTTCTATTCCGGCAAAGAAAAATGCGGCGTGGGCCGACTCCGCGTGGACACCGCTTTGGACAATGGGCTTTCGCTTTGGGTGAGCGGCGACCAGCTTTGGAAGGGCGCTGCTCTGAACGCGGTGCAAATACTTGAAGCTATCGTCCGTTAAGGAGTGGAAGCGCCGCTCCGTGCATAGCGGAGCGGTTTAGCCCACTTCCACCGCGTCCACATCGAGCGTATCCACCACGCCGGGGTCGAAGACAAACCCGGCACGCAATTCTTGAATGCGTGCCACGGCGCTTGTGACGCGGTCGGTGAAATACCATGCGTTCCAGCGGTAGTTGTCCTGCAAGCGCTCAAGCGGGCATTTGGCCGGGCCGCGCACCTCGACCAGACCCGGTGCGTGCTCTTCAAGGAAACGCACCCAGCCTTCGGCAAAAAAGCGCACTTTGTCTTCGTTGCGCCCGCGGAACAGGTGCCGTATCAGGTGCCGTGCCGGCGGGTAGCCGTGCGTCTGGCGCTGCTCAAGCTCATCTTGCAGAAAGCCGTCAAAATCCGAACGCCGCGCACACTGTATCGGCGTGGCCTCCGGGGTGAATGTCTGCACAAAGACCTCGCCTGCGCGGTCGCCGCGCCCGGCCCGGCCTGCTACTTGCACGAGCAATTGGAAAGTCCGCTCCGCTGCGCGGAAATCCGGGATGTGCAATGATAGGTCCGCATCCACGATGCCCACCAGCGTCACATTGGGGAAGTCCAGCCCCTTGGCCAGCATCTGGGTGCCCAGCAGGATGTCCAGTTTCCCGCGCCGGAAGTCAGCCAACACCTGCCGGAAAAGGTTTTTCCGGCCCATTGTATCTGCGTCCAGACGCATCATCCGCGCATCCGGGAGAAGCTCGCGCAGCACGTCTTCCAGTTTTTGAGTGCCTGTGCCGCGCCCGCGGATTTTAGGCGAGTGGCATTGCGGGCAAGACGCCGGTGCCGCCTCTACATGGGCGCACGCATGGCAGCGCAAGGTCTGGTCGGTGCGGTGGTATGTGAGCGCGATACTGCAATGCGGACACCCAGCGACAAAGCCGCAGTCCGGGCAAATCATCATGCGCGAAAAACCGCGCCGGTTCAGAAACAAGATACTCTGTTCGCCACGCTCCAGGCGCACCCGCAAGCCGTCCACCAGCGGGCGGGAGAGCACCGTCTGCCCGCGCATGTGCAGCAGCTCGCGCCGCATGTCCACGATGCGCAAGGCGGGCATTGCCCGGTCGTCTATGCGCGTGAGCAGGCGGCTAAGGCCGTATTTGCCCGAGCGGGTGTTGGCAAGCGACTCCAGCGACGGGGTGGCCGAGCCGAGCAGGGCGACAGCGTTGTTGAGCCGTGTGCGATACACGGCCACATCGCGCCCGTGGTAAAGCGGCGTCTCACTTTGTTTGTAAGACGGCTCGTGCTCCTCGTCCACCACGATGAGCCGTAGATCCGGCAGCGGGGCGAACACCGCCGAACGCGCCCCTACGACGAGGCGGGCTTCCTTGCGGGCCATCGCCATCCATGCGTCAAAGCGCTCGCCGGCGGACAGGTGGCTGTGCCACACCACGACGCGCGTCCCGGTGTCCGCTAGGCGCGCGCGCAGCCGCCCCACGGTCTGGGGTGTCAATGCTACTTCGGGCACGAGAAAAATGGCCGAGCCGCCGTGTTCCAGCACGGAGCGGATGGCGCCGATATAGACCTCGGTTTTACCAGAACCTGTGACGCCGTGCAGGAGGTGCGCCCGGAATTTTCCCGTCGCCAAATCCGCGAGCACAGCGTCAAGGGCTGTCTGCTGTCCCGGGTTCAACACGGGCGCTTCCGCAGCGACAAACTCGCTCTCGCCCAAGTCGTCTTCGTAGGCATCCCGCGAGACCTGTTCGGACTCCTCGGCGACAATCCCGGCTGCTATCAGCGCATCGCAGGCGGTGGCCCCGACGGATAATCCTTTGAGCGTGGCAGCGCGGTCAACGGCGGTCATTTGAATCGCGAGAAAATCATAAAGTGCGGCCTGTTTGGGCGCACGCCTGCGCAATTTCCTCAAGTCGGCTTCATCGAGCTTGCGCGTCAGGAGGAGTTTTTTTCGCACCACGAGCCTTACCCCCTGCCGCACCGCTCCCGGCAACACGGCTTCGAGCACGGCGTTGAGCGGCGCTGCGTAATAGCCGGCCATCCACGAGATCAGTTCGGGCAAATCCGGCGACAATACCGGGGTCTCCTGGCACAATTGCAAAATCGCCTTGAGCTTGTGCGGCGAAATCTCCGCAGGCGCTTGCGTCGCCATTCCCCACACGATGCCAAGGCGTGTCGAGTTGCCCAAAGGCACGCGCACGAGTTGGCCGCGCTGGATTTTTCCGGTCAATGTCGGCGGCACCAAATACGAATAGACATGCCCGCCGCCGTCAAAGGGCAAGACAGCGGCAATGGCTTGAGGGGCGACAATGTCCGGAAAGAGCGACACGGGAAAAAGCGAAGAACGGGAGACAAGAGACAAGAACAGCAAGCGACGCAAGCGAACGCCGACAGCCTTTCCCGTTTCTCAAGCGGCAGGCGGGAGCAATCGCAGCAATTCTTCAAGGGCCGCAGAGACCGCCTGCGCACGTACTTCCTCGCGGGTGCCTGAGAAGCAAAAGTGGCGTGTGAGAGTGCCTTCCGGTGTGTGCCAGCCGATATAAACGGTGCCCACAGGTATCCCGGGTTTGCCTCCGCCAGGGCCGGCAACTCCGGTGATGCCTATGGCGAAAGTGGTGCCGTGGGCTTCTGCCGTTAAGTCGGCAAGGTTTTTAGCGCAATCGGCATTTACTGCATCGTCCCGCAAGTTTGCCTCCAAGACTCCCATTCGCCGTTTGACCTCGGAGGAGTAGGCGACCGTTCCTCCCGGAAAGGCATCCGATGCGCCCGGCACGCCTGTCAGCGCGGCGCAAAGCAAGCCACCCGTGCAGGATTCCGCCGCAGACACCGTCTGGTGCTGCTCCTTCAGGCGTTCTACGATAGTAGTGGCGATCACATTCCATCTTTCACTCATGGCCGCGGACTATAGGTGCCCGGTAGTGCGAAAAAAGCACAAAAGGTTTTTTCTTCTTCTCGTTTTTGTGTTGTTTACCGCCTGAAAAACTATGCCACCGGATGAACAAGAGTTGACCCTGAAGGAAAAAGTGCGCCGCCTCCCGCACGCTCCCGGTGTGTATTTGATGAAAGACCGGGGCGGGCAGGTCATCTACATCGGCAAGGCCAAGGAACTGAAAAACCGCGTTTCGTCTTATTTCCAGCGCTCCCGCGCCCTGCCGCCGAAAATCGCCACAATGGTAGAGCTTATCGCCGATTTCGAATTTCACGTTGTGCGCAATGAGACGGAGGCACTGCTTCTCGAAGGGCGGCTCATCAAGGAGTGGCGCCCCAAATTCAACACCCTGTTCACCGACGACAAGCAATTCATCCAGGTGCGCGTGGACATGCAGGCCACTTTGCCCGCTTTCCGGCTCGTCCGGGCGCGCACCAACGATAATGCCCGCTACTTCGGCCCTTATCCGCACCCGTTTGAGGTGCGGCGCACCTTGCAGGAGATGCGCCGCCGCTTCGGCGTCCTGCTCGGCGATGCCCATCCCTCGGCGCTTGAGGACGGGCGCTGGCGGCTCTACAGCGATGCCCGTGCGGACATCTCCGCACATGCCAATGAGGTGAGCGCTGAGGAATACCGCACCCGAGTCGAGAGCGCATGCGAATTTCTGGAAGGCCGCGCCCGTGAATGGCTGAACGCTTTGCGCGAAAAAATGCAAGACGCCGCTGCCCGCCGCGACTACGAGCGTGCAGCCTCTTTGCGCGACATGGTGAACGCCATTGAGCGCACCACGGAAAATGCCCGCCGCTTCGGGCGTGGCAACCCGATCCCCGCCCCTGACCAGAAGGAGGCTATCCGGGAGCTCCAGCTCGCTCTCGGCATGGATGCGCCGCCGCGCACCATGGAGTGCTTCGACATCTCGCACATATCGGGCACCTTCGTCGTCGCCAGCCTTGTGCATTTCGCCGACGGGCAGCCCGACAAAAGCAACTACCGCCGCTTCCGCATTCAAGGCTACATCGGCAACGATGACTTCCGCTCCATGGAGGAAGTAGTGCAGCGGCGCTACCGGCGCTTGCTCGATGAAGGCCGTGAACTGCCGCGGCTCATCGTCATAGACGGCGGGGCGGGGCAGGTTCACGCAGCCATGAAAGCCTTTGCCGCGCTGGGCACTACGCCTCCGGCGCTTGTCGGTCTGGCCAAACGCGAGGAGCACATCATCTTTTCCGACGGGCGCGAGCCGCTAGCCTTGCCCAGGCATAGTCCAGCCTTGCGCCTTGTGCAGCGCTTGCGCGATGAGGCGCACCGTTTCGCCAACACCTATAATGCAGATTTGCGCAGTAAAAAAATCCGCGAGTCGGTATTGGACGATTGCCCCGGTCTCGGGGAAAAACGGCGTATGGCACTGCTGGCGCACTTCAAGTCGCTGGCCCGTTTGAAAAAAGCAACGGCACTGGAATTGGCCGAGGTGCCCGGCATTGGGCCCCAATTTGCGGAGACTCTGGCTGTATTTTTGGAGACGGTGTGAAGCGGCAGTTTCCCGCTCCTCAACTCAAGTCCCACTTGTGATGGGAGTCGGGCAATGTCTTCCCCATGGCGAGGAGTGTCTGCTTGTCGTTGACGAAGGCGGTGCGGGAGGTGCCGGTAGTCGAGTAGCGTGTCTGCAACCAGAGGGCCTCTTCCGGGCAGACTTCCTGACACAGGCCGCAATAGCTGCAACGGAGCATATCTATCTCAAACGCCGCCGGTGCTTTTTCCACATGCCCGTAGGGGGAGTCCGCAGCGATTTCACCCGGCGTGACCCGGATGGCTTTTGATGGGCAGATGAATTCGCAAAGCTGGCAGGAGACGCATTTCTCGCGCCCTTCAGGATCTTTCACTAGAGTCGGCGCACCCCGGTAGCCGGGCGGGATGACGGGCGTCTGGTCGGGATATTCCAGAGTCACTTTGGGCCGGAGCATGTTTTGCAGGGTCACCTTCAGGCCACCGAGCAACTGCGGGACGCAGGTGCGTTCCAGTAGTGTGAGCGGTTTGCGTTCGAGGACTTTTATGGCCATGAGAAAAACCCGGAAGTGGAAGCGCCAGCAAAGGCGCTTTCCTGCACAGGCGAAAGCAAAAAAACGTCCGGTTTACCCATCCTTTTCAGTCTAAATGGATAGCGTCCGCTCACAGCCGGGCTAAAACGGCGGCACCCATTTCCCTCGTCCCGGCTGCGGTCGCGCCAAAAGCGATATCCGCCGTGCGAATGCCTTCGGCGATGGTTTTTTTCACGGCGGCGTCAATGGCGTCTGCTTCAGCGTGAAGGCCGAAACTGTGTCTGAGCATGAGCGCGGCGCTGAGGATTTGGGCGCACGGATTGGCGATATTTTTACCGGCGATGTCGGGGGCGCTGCCGCCTGCGGGCTCGTAGAGGCCGAAGGGCAGGCCGTGGCGGTTTTTCACATCGCCGAGGCTGGCGGACGACAGCATGCCGAGCGAGCCGCACACAGCAGCCATCTCGTCCGAGAGAATGTCGCCAAACATGTTTTCGGTGAGAAGCACATCGAATGCCGCCGGATCGCGCACAAGCTGCATGGCGGCGTTGTCCACGTAAAGGTGCGAAAGCGCAATGTCAGGTGCTTTTTCGGCGACATAGGCGGCGACTGTTTTGCGCCAGAGCACGGAGCACTCGAGCACATTGGCCTTGTCCACGCTGAGGAGGCGTTTGTGCCGTGCGCGCGCGGTGGCGATGGCGACTTCGGTAATGCGCTCAATCTCGCTCTTGCGGTAGATCATGGTGTCCACCGCCTCGATGTCGCCGTCGGGCAGGGGCGTCGTGCGCTTGGGTTGTCCGAAGTAGAGGCCGCCGGTGAGTTCGCGGATGCAGACCATGTCAATGCCTCTGGCGATGCGCTCCGGGCGCACAGGTGAGGCGTTTATCAACGCTTCGGGGAGCAGACCGGGGCGGATGTTGGCGAAGAGTTTGAAGTGCTTGCGCAACGGGAGAAGGGAGGCGCGTTCAGGTTGTTCTGCGGGCGGCAATTTTTCCCATTTGGGACCGCCGACAGAGCCGAACAGGATGGCGTCAGCGCGTGAGCAGGCCGCGAGTGTGGCATCGGGGAGGGCTTTGCCGGCAATGTCAATACCAGCTCCGCCCACGGGATGCGTGGAGTAGTCGAGAATGTGTCCGCCGCGTTTGAGGACGGCTTCGAGGACGGGCAATGCCGCGCCCATGACTTCCGGTCCGATATAATCTCCGGGGAGGATTGCTATGGAAAGTTGCATGTCGGGAAAAAGGGAAGGGGACGATGCCGGGACTGTCAAAGCCGGAGTCGTCCCGCATGTTCTGCGGGAACTCGCCCGGCCTTGACGGAAAACTTTACAGACCCGTGGTCTCGATTTTCAGCGCATTGCAATCTTTGAAGGCTACGCTGTCCGCAAAGGTCACGCGCAGGCCTTCGGGCACGAGTGCCCATTTGACCGGGGCTTGCCCTTTGCCAATGAGGGAGACGGTATTCACTTTTCCGGAAAACAGTTTTTTGTCCGCAAGCGAGGGCAAGGTGAGCGTCTGCCCGGCGAGTTCGCCGAAAATGTGCGCATAGAGCGTTTTCTTGTCCTTGGCTGTGGTGTAGCGGCGGACTTCGGTGCCCCAGCCTTTGTTCTTGGCGCGGCGTTCGCTGAAGTGCCCTCCGCCTACGATTCCACCCTCACCGTAGATTTTCCAAGGCTCGGTCTCATAGATAGCTTCTCCGTTGGCGAGCAGCCACGGGCCGAATTCTTCCATGATGGCAAACTGGTCAGCGGGGATGCTGCCGTCCGGCTCCACTGCGATGTTGAACATGAGGTTGCCGCGCTTACTCACGATGTCCACGAGGGTCTCTTTGAGGCTGCGGACGTTGTGATTGAGCACGGGGTTGTCGCCCTTGCGCAAAAACCAGTCCTGATTGAAGGAGGTGTCTGTCTGCCAGTATTCCTCGGGAAGGTCTCTGGCGACACCCATTTCACGGTCGAGGATGGTACCCCGTTTTTTGCCTTTGATGGTGACGATGGCCTGGATCGAACCGTGATCCTTGAGGCTGTCTTCGTAGAGTTTAATGCAGGCGTCCATCATGGTTTCGGCGATGATGGGACCATCGTCAAAGTAAAGGATGTCGGGCTTGTATTTGCCGACGAGCTCGAGGTGGCGCTGGCGCACCTCGGCGTCAAATGCCGGATAGGCACAGGCATAAAGTTGGCGTGGGTCGAGGCCGTCCCACCACTTGCCTTTGCCATCGGCTTTGGTCAAATGCCCGTCGTAGGGGACGCCTTTTTTGGGGCCGTCGAGATCGGCTCCCATACAGGTGTCAAACCAGAATTGGGCGCGGGCGGCATGGACGCTGGCCATCCATTTCAAATTGTGGTTGCGGGCGGCGGCGGCGAACTCGCCGAGCACGTCGCGCATGGGGCCGACTTTGGTGGAGTTCCAGCCGTGGACGGAGGTGGGGAAGAGATCGAAATTGTCGTGGTGGTTGGCCACGGTGGCGACGTAGCGTGCCCCCCATTTGACAAACTGCTGCATAGTGGCCTCGGCGTTGTATTTCTCCGCTTTCCAGAGGTTGCAAATGTCCTTGAAGCCGAATTCGGACTGGTGCCCGAATGCTTCGCGGTGATAGCCCCAAGCTCTGGCACCCCAGGTGCGGTCGCACTTTTGCATATACATGTGGCGGCCATACCAGCCGCCGCCTTCAGTCGGGACGCTTTGTGGCCCCCAGTGCAGCCAGAGGCCGAACTTCACGTCTTTGAACCATTGCGGAGTCTGGAACTGGTCGAAAATCGGAGGCTGGAGCGTGGATGCTTTGGGGCGCTTTGAGGCGGCGAAAAGCTGCCGCGGCGTGACGATCGTCGTGGCGGCAAGAGCGAGGCTGCCACGCAGGAATGCACGGCGGGAGAGATGGGGTGATGCGATGGAGGTATTGTGCATGAGAAAGCCTTTAAAAGTGTTTTTAGATTTGGGAAAACTTGCGGCGCAGGTAGGCCAGCACACACGGCGGGACAAACTGCGCAGCTTCTTCCAGCTTATGCCGGGCGATCTCCTTTACGAAGGTCGAGCTGATGCAATACTGGTCTTTGCCGGGCATGAGCACGATGGTCTCTATTTCCGGCGCGAGCTGGCGGTTGGTGAGTGCCATATCCAGCTCAAATTCGAAGTCGGAAAACTTGCGCAGCCCGCGCACGAGTGTGATGGCCTTGCGCTCACGCGCCAGAGAGACCGTCAGCGACGGTAGCTCTTCGGCACTTGCGTTGGGCACGGATATCAGTGCCTCGCGCGTCATGGCGATACGCTCCTCGAGAGAGAAAAGCGGGTGCTTGGATTCCCCGCCTGGAGCGATGGCGACAATCACATGGTCAAACAGACGACAGGCGCGCTGCAGCACGTCGAGATGCCCGAGTGTGAGCGGATCAAATGTGCCGGGATAGATGGCGATACGTGCTTCGCCGCTTGGAAGAACTTCGGAGATCATGCTTTTCGATTCGCAGTAAGTGCCCCTGCTCTGTGCAAAGGCAAGACTTATGGGGAAAGATGCGGGGTAAACTGCAAAAATGAGGCGCTGGCAGATTGACAAGCCAACGCGCGGCGGCACAGTGTTTCTTCCTTTAACGGGACTTGCTGCTCAGACACTCTCCGCTCATGAAAAAAAACACGCTGTTTGCTACGATTTTTGCATTCTCAGTATTGCTGCCATCATCTGGTCGCGCTGACGAAGTCCGCCTTCGGGACGGCACGATAATCAACGGCGTCATTCTCGGAGTCGAAGCCGGCGTCCTCTCCATCAAGCCGGGATACAGCACTGCTGGCGACGTAAAGCCTTTTAGTTTCAAAATCAGCGACATCCTCACTTTCAGCACCGAAGAGCCGATATTTATCGGCACTGCCGCAGCCGAGAGTGAACGCCCGGATAACGTTTCTTACGGCAAGGTGGATGGCACCCCGTCCGGTATCCGTGTCATCACCTCTACTGGCACGACTTCTTCCGAGGTAAAAAATGTCAAAGCTGCATGGCGCACCCCCGAGGAAAGTCCACAGGCCAAGGAGTTGAAAAAAATGGAGCGCCATTGGGCAGTGGAGGTTGTTGCGGATTTTCGCAGCAAAACCGGGAACACCGAACAGCTTGGCGCTTCGTTCGGATTTTCCGCCATCAACTCCGGTAAAGACGATACCCTGACTTTTTTTGGTAAGTATAACTATTACCGGACAGATGATAACAAGTCTACGGACGACTTGTCCGCCGGGGTGGATTACAACGCGAAGTTCACTGAATTGTTTTTGTGGTATGCGCGCACCAACAACGGGTTCAATAAAATCAACCGCATCAACTTTTATTCGGAATCGGCTGTGGGTGCTGGTTTGGTGGCTCTCGGGCAGGAAGACCACAAATTGAAATTTCGTCTTGGTTTGCTTTATCGGTATGAGACTTACAACAACGGGGAAAATTTTAGCAAACCCGGTATAGATGCAGGTTTGCAGTATTTATTCGCATGGAGTTGGGGTAAGTTTGAGGACAATTTGAGTTACATGCCTGTATTTGAAGAATTTGGTAATTTTTTGGTCAAACACGAGGCTGCGTTTGAATTTCCGCTTGGCACCTCCGAGCACTGGAAAATCCGCGTAGGTGTATCAAATGAATACAACAGCCGTCCACTTCCCGGCGTGAAGCGGCTCGACACCACTTTCTTTACCCGGATCGTCCTGCGCTTCAAATAAGCAGGCATATCGCATATGCGGACAAAGTGGAAGCGGCGTTCCGCCGCTTCAAGGCTCCGGCAAGGCTGGGGCGTTCCTTCAAAACAAGCGGCGGGACGCCGCTTCTACTTTGTCCGGCGCCGCCGATGAAGTTTTCTGAAATTTGGCTGCGTCCCCTGAAAAATGAGAGGCCGGAGGTAGCTGCACGCGCTTTCCTCCAGCCCCATCCTCATGTAGCGCCAAACCAACGTGCGGCTGCGGGCGTCCCGTCCGGTTAGACCGGGGGAGGGTTCCGCTTTTCGCGCCATAGAGAACTCTCCACCAAACACACCTGATTTTTCCACCGCGTCAACATGCGACTCAACATCACAGCCAAAGACTACGCCTCGGCAAAGCTCACTGCGAACGCGTCGAAGAATGGAAAGGCACCACCTCATTGATCCCGATTTTTACCCCACAGATAATGCCACCACAAAGGCAGCTACTTAATCAGGCCCAATGCGAGCCCAATCCAACCCATGATATTTATAACGACATACAAATACCCGGCCCAACGCATCCACCGCCCGAATTCAGCACCGATAAACAGAGGAGCAAGCGGTTTTTCCGGGCATACCAAAAGCAGCCGTCATAATCATATTTTTTCATGGCACAGCCCAACACACACGAAACTACGCGAGGCCATCAAGTCAACTCCGCTTTTGCTTCCGCTTCCGCAGGCGCTAGAGAGTTTGAGAAAAAAATCAAAGACACCTTCACCCGGTTAAATCAGTCCGCAGGTGCTGTCATCAAAAACACGGATGCCATCCAGCAGATGTCCCGCGGAATCTCTGAA
>JAITXH010000066.1 GCA_031284845.1 Puniceicoccales bacterium
GGCGAAGGATTTTGCGCCCTTGCAAAAGCAGCGGAAAGGAACAAAGCCAAGAACAGTGTTAGCAGTTGAAAAAGTTTGCGAGTGGTATATGTATTTATATTCATTTTTCAGGATTTATACGATTAAGGACTAAAACATCAGGAAGATAGTCGTGAACCTTAATATTTGGTGTCATGTTTCGATTTTGAGGCACCGCAATTCATAGCAAGATTTTTAGTAGAAGTTTTGTGACAACGATGAGCGGGAATTTTTTCAAGCCAAGTTCTTTTTTGACTATAAACCTAAGATAAAGGATGGGGAAATCGTCGAAAATTCCCACATCCATCAAAGGCCTGAGCACCGCGACGTCCCTGCACTCAGGCTCTGCCGGGGTTCCTGATACGGTTCTTCACTATTTCGAGTGGAGCACAGTATCTTTTTCTTCTGAATCCCCCAACGGGGGTAAATGTTAATAACCGCCGGTGAACCGCGAAGCGGTGTAACCGGCGGATACCCCCCCCTCGTAACATCGTCCCCGCAGGGGGCGAACTACGACGATAACGAGTGCCGTTGGCATAGTTCGCCCCTCGCAGGGACGTTTAGATTACTGGACTGATCCGCCGGTAACAGTGCTTCGCACTTCACCGGCGGTTATTAACATTTTCCCCTTTCAGGGGAATGCCGAGCGCAAGATCTCTCCGCTCAAAATGGCGAGAAACTTGCCGCCACATCCGTATTTTCACCGGAGGGCACGGGAGTTGCGGTTAGCAACACGCGTCTCCTTATGCCACCGTCTGCGCAGCGATGTCGTAGATGGTGATGACCGGCTTGCCGTCGCCCAATTCGCCGAGCGCTTTCCCGAATTCCTTGAAATGCTCTGCGGCAAAATGCGCGTCAATGGCAGCTTGATCTTTCCAGTGCTCGACAAAGTAAAAGGTCTGGGCGTCTTCCGGGTTAGCGAGAAACACATAGGACACATTGCCCGGTTCCTTGCGGGTCGCCGCCACTACGGTTTTTGCCGCAGCTTGGAATTTTTGCACGCTGTCCTTCTTGGCGCGGATAATGGCGATGATGACTTTTTTGGCTTTTACGGAGCAGCATTCCGCAGCAGCAGAGGCCAGCACCGGAGCGGCAGCCAGAACGGCCACAGCCATTCCAGTTTTTTTGAGAAAATCGCGTTTGGCCGGATTTGCGATATTGGCTTTAGAGGAAGTAGTATTTTTCATATTCGTGAAACCCCGTGCGACAGCCGATTGCGCGAAGAGTTCCGGGAGAGGGGCATTGAGGTGGAGGTGGGCCGATAAAACAAAAAATCTCTTTGCGTGAGCAAAGAGATTTTTGTTTCCCGGGAGAATTGGGTGCAGGGATTGGATTTGAACCAATGACCTCCAGGTTATGAGCCTGACGAGCTACCAAGCTGCTCCACCCTGCAATAAAGTGAAGGGGATGCAGAAAATAGAGATTCCCGGATTCCGCAAGCACTTTTTTAGACTTTTTTTACTGTGCCAGCGTCAGGAGAAAATGCACTAGGCGGTAACTGCCGTAGCCAAAACAAGCTGTGACCGGCAATGTGAGCACCCACGCCCAGAGAATACGTGAGACGATGCCCCACTTTACAGCACTCAGCCGCTTCATCGCGCCGACGCCCATGATGGAGGTGGAAATGACGTGCGTGGTGGAGAGCGGGATGCCAAGCGTGGTCGCGCCGTGGATGATGAGGGCCGCGCTGGTCTCAGCGGCAAAGCCATGCACGGGCTGAAGTTTGACCATGCGGTGCCCCATCGTGCGGATGATGCGCCAGCCTCCGCCTGCGGTGCCTGCGGCCATGGTGAGGGCGCATGTCACCTGGACCCAATGTGGCACGTTTCCGGCCTCCGTCTGCAAAAAGCTGAAAATCCCCGGCAGGCTCTCGAAGTCCTTGCGGTTTGTGGCGGCCACGAGCGCGAGTGTGATGATGCCCATCGTTTTCTGGGCATCGTTCATGCCGTGGCTCAATCCCATGAAACCGGCGCTGAGGATTTGCAGCTTCCCGAAAATGCGCTGCACGATCGCAGGGCGCGCCCGGATGAGCAGCATCGTCAACACGAGCATCACGAGTGCTCCGAGGATGAAGCCGATGACAGGAGAGAGCACCATTGGCTTGACGAGCTTTGGCCAGAGGCCGACCACTTTGCCATCTACCACCGTTTCCCACAGCAGCACATCCCAGTTCATGCGCGTTTGCGCAAGCGCCGCCCCGCATAAGCCGCCGATGAGCGCGTGGCTGGAGCTGGACGGGATGCCGCCTATCCAGGTGATGAGGTTCCAGACTATGCTGGCCAGCAGTGCGGCGAGCACGGTCTCGGAGTTGACTATCGTGGAATCCACAAAGCCGCGCTCAATGGTTTGCGCCACTTTGACGCCGAGCATGGCACCGAGCAGATTCATGCCCGCAGCGAGGCATATCGCCTGCCGTGGCGTGAGCACCTTTGTGGAGACGACTGTGGCGATAGCGTTGGCGGCGTCGTGGAAGCCGTTGATGTATTCAAAGACCAGCGCCGCCAGCAAGACCAGGAGAATGAGTGTCATGGCAGGTGGGCGACGGCGGGTTCAGGCGTATTTGAGCGCGACCTGAAAGATGACCTTCCCGGCATCGCGACACAAGTCAATGGAACGCTCCAGCAATTCATAGATATCGGAGAGAATGAACACTTCCTTGGCATCCACATTGCCTTGATAAAGGTCGCGCAGGACGCCGACCATGAACTTGTCCGCCTCGCCTTCGACGAGTTGGAGCTTTTCGTAGGCGGACTGGATTTTCTCCACTTCGTGCATTGCGCGCAATTGGCGCACCATGGAGGCCACGATCTCCGTGGCATGGACGAGCATCTGCAACTGTTTGGCGACCAGATCGGTAGTGAAATTGCTCGGGCAAATAGCGATGCGCCCCCCGATTTTTTCCGCCGTCTTAGGTATCTTGTAGAGGGCGTTGGCGAGCGATTCGATGTCTTCGCGCTCAATCGGCGTGACAAAAGTCGAGCAGAGTGCGCGGGTTATCTTGTGTCCGATGCGTTTGTCGCTGCGCCGCGATTCGGCGAGGTTGAGCAAGGCGGTATCAAAATCCGGAGTGCCGATGGAGGCGTGAAGGCGCACGAGTATCCGGGCACTTTCGTGTGCCTGCTCGGCACTTGCGTCAAGAAGTTCATAGAACTTTTCTTCGCGACCAAACAATTTTTTCAGAAAAGATAACATTATCGTAACTGCAATTCCTGCCGCGAAGATGCCCGTTAGTCAAGTGGCGAGGTGTGCCGGGGAAGGGGGGATGTTTTACTTCGCATCAGCCGGGTCGTGTGCTGTGCAACTGTGCGCCTCTTCAAAGCTGTGCGCCGCCGCAAGCAGAGTAGCCTCATCTAGCGGCTTCCCAATCAGTTGGAAAGCAGCGGGCAGGCCACGAGTGCTCCCGCACGGGACGCTGATCGCGGGCAGTCCGGCGAGGTTTACCGGTATCGTGTAGATGTCGCCCAGATACTGGGCGAGCACATTGTCCGCTTCCCCGCCGAGCTTCAGCGGCAAGGTCGGGGAGACCGGAGTGAGCAGGAAATCCACATCGTTAAAAACGCGCAGAAAGTCATCGCGGATGAGGGTGCGCACTTTTTGAGCGCGCACGTAGTAGGCATCATAATAGCCCGAAGTGAGCACGTAAGTGCCGAGGATGATGCGGCGCTTCACTTCGTCGCCAAAACCTTCTGCGCGACTAAGCGCATAGATGTCCACCGCATCGGAGGCGGCAGCGCTGCGGTGCCCGTAGCGGATGCCGTCATAGCGGGCGAGATTGGAGGAGGCTTCCGCCGTGGCGATGATGTAGTAAGCGGCGACAGCATGCGCAGTGGCTGGCAGCGAGACCTGCTTGATCTCGCATCCGAGCGAGCGGTAAAACGCGATGACTGTTTCGATGGCGGCGGCAACGGCGGGGTCGAGGCCGGTGGCGAAGAATTCGTGCGGCACGCCCACGCGCCATGGCTTACCCCGGTGCCCGGCCAGCCCGTTGGCGTAGTCCGGCACGGGATTGGCCAGAGCGGTCCCGTCGCGGGGATCCGCGCCGGAGATGGCGTGCAGGAGCAATGCGGCGTCGGCCACGGTGCGGGCGAGCGGCCCGGCTTGGTCAAGCGAGGAGGCAAAGGCCGCGATCCCGTAGCGGCTCACGCGCCCATAGGTGGGCTTCATGCCGACCACGCCGCACCACGCTGCCGGCTGCCGGATGGAGCCGCCCGTATCTGTGCCCAGCGCGAGCGGCGTCAGGCCTGCCGCGACTGCCGCCGCGCTCCCGCCGGAACTGCCTCCGGGCGAGCGCGTCACATCCCGTGGATTATGCGTTTTGAGGAAGGCGGAGTTCTCCGTGGAAGCGCCCATGGCGAACTCATCCATATTCAGGCGCCCCCAGACAAGCGCCCCCGCTTCGCGCAACTTGCGCGTGACCGTGGCGTCGTAAGGCGAGACATAGCCTTTCAGCATCTTGCTCGCGCAGGTGAGCGGCTGGTCTTTGGCGGAGATATTGTCTTTGAGCGCGACCGGGATGCCGTCAAGCGGCCCCAGCGTCTTGCCTGTGGCGCGCCGGGCATCGGCCTCGTCAGCTTGTTTTAGGAAATCTCCGGCGTCGAAACCGAGGAATGCGCCGATTGTACCGTCAACGGCGTTAACGCGTTCGATGCACGATTGCGCGATTTCCCGGGCCGATGTCTGCCCGTTGCGCAGGAGTGCGGCGAGTTCTGTTGCGGGTTTTTGAGAAAGAGAGTCAGGCATTGTAAGATGTTGGAAAATGGAAATGCGTGAAAATCCGGGCAAAGCGGTGCTCAACCCTCATCGTCCACGATGCGCGGCACGACTACCTGGGCATCGCGGAACGCCGGGGCGATGCGTTGCAAAGCATCGGTGTCGAGCAGAGGTCCGGCCTCGTCTTCACGCAGCATATCATAGACCGGGAATGCGTGTGCGCTGGGCGCGACGCCCTCCACGTTGACCTGTTTGAGTTGTTCGAAGTAGCTCAATATGCCGCCCAGCTCGTGCGCGAAACGTATCTTCTCCTCATCGCTCAACGCGATGCGTGCGAGTTTTGCGAGGTGGTTGATGTCAATGCCCGGAGTCTGCGATGTCATGCGCGGCACATTCGCCCACATTGCCGCCGCAGGCAAGAATTGAACCTAAAAAGGGCAGTTGAGTCATGGTGGATTTCACAACTTCTTAGATATATGCCGATTGAGTTGTTCCCGTCAGGCACCCACCCAATCCGGGGCGAGGACGGGAATGTCTGCGCTCCTAGACGGGTCGTTGGCCTTGCAAAGCTAGATTTCAGCGCATTGTACCATTTTATTTCCGGCTGCATTATAGCCAGATCATCTCGCCCATATCGTTATTGGTTTCTCCTGACATTATATCTTTGAATGAGAAGTGTTATGAATTTCGGGAATGTCGTTCGTCGGACGGAAAATCTCGACGCGGATGGCAATCAGGCCATTTATGGAGCGGTTCTTCACTCGTGGACGCGACTCACCTCTTCACATGAAAATCACAAAACTCGAATTGTTCAAAATCCCGCCGCGCTGGCTCTTCCTCAAGGTCTCCACAGACGAGGGTGTCACCGGCTGGGGTGAGCCTGTCGTAGAAGGCCGTGCTGACACCGTGGAAGCTGCTGTCAAGGAGCTTTCCCCCTATGTCATCGGGCGCGATCCGACTGAAATCGAAGACATTTGGCAAGTGCTCTACCGCGCCGGATTTTACCGCGGTGGCCCCATTCTCAACAGTGCCATCTCCGGCATAGACGAAGCCCTCTGGGATATCTTCGGCAAAATCACCAACCTGCCCGTCTATAAACTGCTCGGCGGGGCCGTGCGCAAAAAGATCCCCGTCTATCAGTGGATCGGCGGCGACCGCCCCTCGGATGT
>JAITXH010000088.1 GCA_031284845.1 Puniceicoccales bacterium
CACGCGCAACACGCGCTCACCTAAATGCCCCCCCTTGAAACCGGATGCGCGCAAGGTCTCCCGCTCCGCGTCACTCCAACCGCGCTCCGGCCCGATAGCCAGCACTGCGCCGGGCGCATCGCGCAGCACGGCATCCAGTGGAGCTGCTGCTTCGTAAATATCCAGAAAGACGGATACGGCGTCTGCCACCGGCGGGCGAAGTGAGGCAAGGGCGCTCTCCAGCGAGGCATGAATTGAAAGTGCGGGGACTCTGGTCGTGAATGCCTGCTCTGTGCCCTTGCGCAGTAATTCCAACGCTTCACCGTCCCGCCAAAGCGAGCTTTGGGCATAGGCGGGATCTCCTTTTTCCGCGCCGAAAAAATGAATTTCCGAAAAACCAAGCGACGCACCTTCCTGCAAAATCTTTCGCGCCGTCTGCGGTCTGGGCAAGCCGACCAGCAAGTGCAAAGGCAAGACAGGCGGTGGGACAGGCTCCCATGCGACTGTCCAGGCGACCTTGCCGGGCGAGACGACGGTCAGCGTAGCCAGACCACGGCAGCCGCCTTCCACTCCGATATAAACGGTGTCGCCCTGCCCCGCCCTCAAAACCGATCGGATGTGCCCGGCACGCACATCTGCGCCGGGCAATTCCCCGGCTTGTGCTTCCTCTGCTGTGAGCAAGATCAGGTTCATAAACAAACCGGAATGCACGGCGAGCGACCCGCCGCCCGACTGCCTTCTTTACTTTCCATGGCCGTGGCAGCAACCCTCGCCGCCATGGTGATGCCCGCACTCACCATGTTCGTGGTGGTCGTGGTGGTCGTGGTGGTGATGCCCGCACTCACCGTGTTCGTGGTGTTCGTGGTGCTCGTGGTGGTCATGGCCACAGCCGCACTCATGGTGCGGGTGCCCGTGGGAAATCTCGTCCGGTGTGGCTTCGCGCACGGAAACGACTTTTACCGAAAAATGAAGCACCTCGCCGGACAGAGGATGGTTCCCGTCCAAGGTGACGGTGTCGCCGTTGATGGCACGCACGGCCACGACGCGGATCCCTTCGGGGGTCTGCGCATGGAAACGCATCCCGATTTCTATCGTATCGCCAGTCTCGAATCGTGACCGCGGCACGGAGACGACCAAGCTGGGTTCATGTTCGCCATAGGCATCGGCAGGCTGCAAAACGACTTGTTTTTCGTCGCCTGCACTTAGGCCCTCCAAGGCACTCTCAAGGCCGGTAATAATGTTTCCGGCCCCGTGCAGGTATTCCAACGGTTGTGCCTCCTGCGAGGAGTCAAGCACCTCGCCTTTGGCGTTGGTGAGCGTGTAGTCGAATGCGGCGACAGTATTTGCTGCGATTTTCATAAAGTCCCCCACGGTGTCGGCTTCCCCGGGTGCGAGGCAACAAGAAATAAATTTTCTTCACCCTGCCGGGAAGCGCAGGGCAAAGACCGTGCCAGACGGCCCGGAGGATTCCACGTCAATATCGCCGTGGTGGCTGCGCATAATGCGCTTCACTATCGCCAGCCCGAGGCCGGTGCCTTCTTTGCGCCCGGTCAGAAACGATTCGAATACCCGGCTGCGCACTTCCGCAGGAATACCCGGCCCTGTATCCGAAATCTGGATGCGCACCTGCGCTCCGCCCGGCGCGTCTGCATCGTGCCAAAGCCGTATGCCGATTGCGCCGCCATCGGGCATGGCTTGTATGGCATTGAGAAAGAGGTTGAGCAGCACTTGCTGCACCTGCCCTTTGTCGGCCTCTATCCAGTGGTTGGCTTCAGGAGGCTGGAAATCCACTTTGACCCGGCTTTGCTCAAACTTCAGGCGCATCAGCAGCAGCGTGTCGGCAATGACGCCGCCAAGATCTATGCGCACAAATGCGCCGGATTGGTGGCGCCCGTAGTTGAGCACGCGTGAGACAATCTCTTCGAGGTGCGCGAGCTTTTCCCGGATGACCTGCAGGTCCTGCCCGCGCACGTCCCCCGGGGCGAAATGCAAATCGAGCGTGTCGAAAAGCAGCTTGATGACGGTCAGCGGATTGCGGATTTCATGCGCGATTTCCGCCGAGAGTAACCCAAGCGCGGTGAGGCGTTCGCCGCGCCGCAAGCTCTCTTCGCTGGAGAACACGCGCGAGTAGAGGCGGGCGTTTTGCAGGGCGCTCGCGCCGATGGAGGCGATGGTGGCCAAAAGGCGCTTCTCGTCGTTGCTAAACCGGTGCGGGCCGCCCTGGATGACCAGCAGCACATCCAGCACTTCGTTATCAAATACGACGGGTGTGGCCAGCAGTGAGGTATCCGCCATCGGCAACTCCAGTTTCTCAAACAAGAACTCTTCGTTCCGCCCGGCGTGGAAAACTTCCACTTGGCGCGCACGCGCAGCGACCACGCCCAGCGAGGTGTCCCGGCGGTCAATCTCCGCAGCAAGCCCGGAGCCGCCCAGTTCGCCCGCGAGGTGCTCAAGCCGCAACATATCTCCCGACACCGAATACACCGCCACGGCGCGGCAAGCGGCGAGCTGGCGGGTGTGCTCGGCAAGATCGGATACGATGCGGGGTAAATCGCGCTCGTGGACGAGGGACTGCGCGGCGAGAATAATGGTCTCCAGTTGCGCAGCCTTGGCCTTGAACTGCCGCAGCAACCACAAGCGCCCGATGACCTTGGTAGCCTCATTGGTGAGCAGCCCCAGAAAGGCCTGATCCGCCTCGGTAAAGGCGTGGGTGCGGTCGCTGTCGCAATTTACAACGCCGATGACCTGCCCCATCATCTCCATCGGCACAGCAAGCTCCGAGCGGATGCCGGGCTTGAGTTCGTAATACCGGTTGTCCTGCGATACATCGGCCACGAGCACAGGGCGTGCGTGCAGCGCCACCCAGCCCGTGATGCCCTGCCCCAGCGCCAGGTTGGCCTCAGGCACCCCGGCTTCGTGCCCCCGGCTCACTTCGATGCGCAGGAGCGCGGTGTCGGGATCCACCAGCGCAATAGATGCACTGCTGGCGCCCAGCACGCGGACGATTTCGTCGAGTATCAGATCCAGTGCTTCACGCGGGTCTTCGGTGCCGTTGACGAGGCTGCCGATGCGGTAAAGGCAATCCAGCGCAGCGGGGCGTCCGCCTGAGACGGAAAGGGGTGCTCCTCTGGCGGCGAAATCGGGTGTGGTATTCATTGGAGGAGGCAGTGGCGAGGCACCCGTTTCAGGCGTGGATATGAAATGTGTGCGTTAGATGATAGGTGACCAGAGGTTGTGATTCATATCAAAGGCAGGCGCACCTTCCGCCGTCCCCACCACCCGCGCCGGCACACCGGCCACAGTAGTATGCGGTGGCACCTTCTCCAAGACGACGCTGCCCGCGCCGATTCTGGCACCCTCGCCGATTTCGACATTGCCGAGTATCTTCGCCCCCGCGCCGATGAGCACGCCGCGGCGCACCTTGGGATGGCGGTCGCCCCTGTCCTTGCCCGTGCCACCGAGCGTGACGGCATGCAGGATGGACACATCATCCTCGATTACCGCGGTCTCGCCGACGACGAAGCCCGTAGCGTGATCGAGCAGGATGCCGTGCCCGAGTTGAGCAGCCGGATGTATGTCCACGGCAAACACTTCAGAGACGAGGCTTTGCAGGTAGAGCGCAAAATGTTCCCGTTTATTATTCCACAGCCAGTGGGCGACGCGGTGGCAGGTAATGGCTTGAAAGCCTTTGAACCACAAAAACGGCGTCAACACCGTCTCGCAGGCCGGGTCGCGCGACACGACGGCACGCAAGTCCCAGCGTGCGCTTTGCCCGATATTGGGATCGGCTTCAAACGCTTCGAGGAAGACATCGTGCAGGTGCCCTCCGCGTTCGGAGTGGTAAACGAGCTTGGCACCGAGACGCATGGCGAGCGCCTTTTCAAACGATGTGTGCATGAGCACAAATTCATCGAGCAGCGATGCGAGCTTGGGTTCTTCATCGGCGACGATCCGGGCATGACACAGCAACTCGGCCCAAAGCGAGTCGGGGACCTTGCCGCCCCCGGGAATAACTACCTGTGTATCGTTTGTGCTCATCGCAGAATATGAATATATTGGAAAAAAAAGAAAGCCATTCGGACCGGGGTAACCCCGTTCACCGGGCGACGATCCCGCATGTTTCGCGTGAAACGGGCCGAATCAGGGCTTGTTGGGTTTATTAGTAATGACGATATCCACAAGCCCGTAGTCGCGCGCCTCTTCAGCCGTCATGTAATAGTCGCGATCGGAATCTTTTTGCACCTGCTCCAACGGTTTGCCGCTGTGTTTGGAGATAGCCCTGTTGAGCACATCGCGCCAGCGGATGATCTCCTTGGCGGCGATAGAGATGTCCGACGTCTGCCCGGTCGCACCGCCCGTGGGCTGGTGTATCATCACGCGGCTGTTAGGCAGGGCGTAGCGTTTGCCCTTGGTGCCGCCGGCGAGGAGCACGGTAGCCATGCTCGCAGTCATGCCCACGCAGTAAGTGACAATGTCGCAGTGGAGGAAATTCATCGTATCGTAGATAGCCATGCCTGCCGTGACGCTTCCTCCGGGCGAGTTGATGTAGAGATGGATGTCCTTTTTCGAGTCCTCCATCTGGAGAAACAGCATCTGGGCGATGACGGCGTTGGCGACCTCATCGTAGATGGGAGCGCCAAGAAAAATGATACGGTCTTTGAGGAGGCGGGAATAGATGTCCCACGCACGCTCACCGCGTGAATCGCGTTCGACAACACTAGGAATGATGTAGCTCATTGAAGATATTTGGATGTTTTTTTGCGGAATGCAGGGTTTCCGCGATGCGAGGATTTCGCAAGAAAGATTTACCCGTATCTTTCAACAGTGCGGGAAACGCATAAACACCAGAGGAGAGGCGCTGCGCTTCACCGATGCCTAATTTTCCGAAATATCTTCCTCCGAAACATCTTCTTCCGGCAAAGGTTCTTCGGCAGGCCGACGTTTCCCGGAGACGAGATAAATCACGCCCCAGGACAAGAACATCAGCACAAACAGCATCAGGACAAGAAATTCGAAAAGCGGGAAATCTTTGCTCGTGACCAACTTCGTCTCCGGTGGCGCGTCTTTGGCGCGAATCAAAACTTTTTGAGGAGCCTCGACCGCGATCTTCAATGGGAAATAATGCTTCCCCGCCGCATCCTCAATCCGCAGCACGGAGTGGATTTTTTCAATTTTCTTCTCATCCCCTTCGATCGTAAAATCTTCTGCTTTTGATTCACGCCCGAGAATGCCAACATAAATGCTGCTATCGCGTGGGAGCGAGAGGCTGACTTCGGCGCCGTCCACCACAACCACGTCCGGGACGAATTTGACCAACAGCGGCGACAATGCCAAAGTGGCACCCGCCCCGAAGAGGGCAGCCAGCACACTGGATTTCAGAAAAGTATTTTTGAAGATCTTGAGAAAAAAGTTCATGGAATGCACCTTGCGTGAACGGAAAAATCAAAGCGCCTTTATCGCAGAAGCAAGCACTTCCGCTGTTTGCGCAATGGCTGCGGCATCGTGTGCAGTGCTCAGGAATGCGCTTTCATAGGGCGAAGGCGGCAGGAAAACGCCCCGGTCGAGCGCAAATTGGAAAATCCTTTTGAACAAGGTGGCATCGCTCGCCAGCACATCTTCGTAGTTGAGCACGGGGCGGGCGCTGAAAAACAGCGTGAACATCGCACCGCATTGGTGAAGTTGGAGCGGCACACCCTTGGCTTGCGCGGCCTCCGTCGCGGCGGCAGCGAGCGTTTTGCCTGCGAGAGCGAGAGCAGGATAGGGATTGTCCCGGCGCAGTTTTTCCAGTGCCGCAATGCCTGCAGCCAATGTCACAGGATGCCCGCAAAAAGTGCCCGATTGATAGACGGGGCCAAGCGGTGCGAGCTTGTCCATGATGTCCGCCCGCCCGCCAAAAGCACCGACGGGCAGCCCGCCACCGATGATTTTCCCGAGACAGACAAGATCGGGACGCACAGGATGCAGCCCCATTGTGCCCTGAAGACTGAGCCGGAAACCTGTCATCACCTCGTCGAAAATGAGCACCGCGCCGTGTTCCGTGCATTGCTCGCGGAGGAGTTCCAAAAAGCCAGGCACCGGAAAAAGCAGGCCAATATTACCGGGATAGGGTTCGAGAATGACGGCGGCAATGGCCTCCCCGGACACACGGGCAGCAGCAAAAGCGGCGTCGAGCGCGGCAATGTCGTTGTAAGGAAGCACAAGGGTATCGGCGGCAGCACCGGGAGTGACGCCTGCGCTATCCGGGTGCCCGAAGGTAAGCGCCCCGGAGCCTGCTTTGACCAACAAGGCGTCCACATGCCCGTGAAAGCAACCGGCGAATTTGATGATTTTGTGACGCCCAGTGAAGCCGCGGGCGAGGCGCACAGCAGACATCGTAGCCTCGGTGCCACTGTTGGTCATGCGCACTTTTTCCAAAACAGGCACGCTGTCCCGGAGAAGTTCGGCCATGCGGATTTCGGCGGCGTGATTGGTGCCAAAACCAAGGCCATTGCCGATAGCCGTTTGCACGGCGGCACGGATTTCCGGGTCGTCATGGCCAAAGATGGCAGGCCCCCAAGTGAGGACATAGTCCACGAGTTCCTTGCCCTCGACGGTGCGCAGGCGGCAACCCCGGGCAGCGGCAGTGTAAAACGGCGTGCGTCCCACAGAGCGAAAGGCGCGCACAGGCGAGTTCACCCCGCCGGGGATGAGTTGCAGAGCACGGGCGAAAAGCTGTTCAGAGGTGTCCATGGCGTTCGGTTTCCACATTCGCCGTTGGGGTGCGGGCATTCAACCTCAAAGTCGGTATCTGCGGGAAAAAGAAAAACATCTTGGGAGCAACGCTGTCCGTAGATAAAACAACCTTTCTTTAACCACAGATAACTCGGATATTTATGGATATCCGTCGTAATAGGAAGACTCGTTTGGCGAAGATAATTTTCAGTATTTCAATTTTGCAAATCACAAAAGAAAA
>JAITXH010000117.1 GCA_031284845.1 Puniceicoccales bacterium
AACGCCCTCGTCCACCAGTATTACGCCGGTGCCCTCACCATCGCCGAAGAGTCCACCTCCTTTGCCGGCGTCACGCGCCCCGTGTCCGAGTCCGGCCTCGGCTTTGACCTCAAGTGGAATATGGGTTGGATGCACGACACTATTGCCTACTTCAACAAAGACCCGCTCTACCGCAAGTGGCACCACAACATGCTCACCTTCGGAATGCTTTACCAGTATTCGGAAAAATTTGTGCAGGTGTTTTCCCATGACGAAGTCGTCCACGGCAAAGGCTCCATGCTCAACAAAATGCCCCAGCACGACATCCCCGGACGCGCCCGTAATCTGCGTGCCCTCTACGCGCTCATGTGGGCGTGGCCGGGCAAAAAGACCCTCTTCATGGGTTCCGAGTTTGGCCAATACGCCGAGTGGAAATATGACCAGAGCCTCGATTGGCACCTCCTCGAATACCTCGACCACGAAGGCGTCCGCCGCGTCGTGCGCGACCTCAATAAACTTTATCTCGGTGCCACCGCGCTTGCCGCCGCCGAGCAAACGCCGGAAGGTTTTGAATGGATCGAAGCCAGCGATGGTGACGCCAGCGTGTTAACCTTTTTGCGCCGCGCCGCAAACGATGCCGAACTCTGGGCCGTCGCCTGCAATTTCACCCCAGTCGAGCGCGCCTACCGCATCGGTGTGCCGTGCTCCGGCCACTGGCGCGAAATCCTCAATACCAACGCCACCGAATACGGCGGCGACGGCGCGGGAAATCTCGGAGGCCTTGCTGCCGAACCGACTCCGTGGAACGGACGCCCCTACTCCATCGAAGCCTGCCTCCCCGGGCAAACGGTGGTGATTTTCCGGTGGGAAAAGACAAAAACGAAAACAAAGCGATGAGGGATTAGAGAAACGCCAAACGACCAATTCCCGGCTTATTAACATGTTCTTAAAAAAACCGAAACTCCTGCTCGCCCTCGCCCTGCCCCTTCTTGGCGCGGCCATCTTTTGGCAATGGCCGCGCATTGATGCCATTGGCGGCGTCATCGCAGCACGAATTGGTCAGCCTGCCACTACTGAATCCCGGCTTGCTCAATATGGCGAAGCCGTGCGACTCCGCCTTGCGCCGACCTTCCATCAGGCCGATGTCGCCTACCCTGCCTCGCGCCTCACTCTGATCTGCCTCAAAGAGGAAAAACAAGTTGAGCTTTGGGCGGGGGAAGCCGCTGGCCCGATGCACTATGTAAAAACCTATCCGGTAAAAGCCGCAAGCGGGCATGCCGGGCCAAAATTGCGCGAAGGAGACCAACAAGTGCCGGAAGGACTTTACAGCATTGAATCCCTCAACCCGAACAGCCGTTATCATCTCGCCCTACGCGTCAACTATCCCAACGCAGACGATCTCGCCCGCGCCCGCAAAGAAGGCCGGAAAAACTTAGGCGGCGATATTATGATACACGGTAAGGCGGTCTCTATCGGTTGTCTGGCTATGGGAGACGACGCGGCAGAAGAGCTTTTTGTTTTGGCGGCACACACGGGAGTAAAAAATATCCGCGTCCTGCTTTGCCCGTGTGACCTGCGCACCCGGAATTTCGATGCCCCGTTAAACGCCCCGGCATGGACAACGAGTGTTTACAGCGATTTGAAAATCGCCCTTGCCGACTACGTAAAAAAATAACGTTTAGAGAAAAACGTCTTTCATCTTTTGCCGCGAGAGACCGCAAAAGAAATACGAAACTTATGTGTTTGCGGGCGCGGAACGCAAGGTGGCCTGATAGGTTGCCGGCCATGGTTTTATCTGAATCCGCGGACGACGGGCAGCAAAAGCCGCCTTGGCTTCTTCGAGGTCGTAGTGTGCTTGCAAGTTGATGAACATGCGCGGGTCGGTGTCCAAAAACTTGCCGAGGCGCAGTGCCGTTTCTGCGGTGATGTCGCGCTTTCCAGAACAAATTTCGCTTAGTGTGCTCTGGGGGATGCCCGTGGCTTTGGAGGCTGCAGTCTGCGTGATGTTAAGTTCATCGAAGTATTCTTCCTGCAAGATTCTTCCCGGGTGATTGAAGTGTGTGTATGCCATGATGTGTGTTTTCCGAGGTGGTGTTTGAGAGCTTAGTGATAATCTGTTATTTCTACGTCGTAAGCGTTGTTGGCGGCGTCCCATGCAAAACAAATGCGATAACGTTGGTTGATGCGGATGCTGTATTGTCCGGCGCGATCGCCGGAAAGGATTTCAAGATTGTTACTTGGTGGATTACGAAGTGTATCGAGGTCTGGTGAGGCGTGTATACGTTGGAGTTTGTTCAAAGCTCGATGGGCTATGTCCGGCGGGATTTTGTGCCGCTTTCCTTGCCAGAGAGCCTCTGTGTGCTTATCGGCAAACGGCTGAATCATGCGTGGAAACTGTAAGAACGGCGCTAAGGTGTCAACGGCGATTATCTGAAAATCAGATAATTTTTTGGCATAAATTTTGTCTGTTATTGTGAACAAGTTGGGGACGCAGAAACAGCGAGGGCGCGACGGCATACCCGTCTTTGGCGACGCCCATCGTTAATCTAAATCACGGGCTGGCGCTGGTGCCGGGCGGGCAATACTCGCCGGAGGTGACTTTGCGGAAATCTACATCCACGCGCTTTTCCAAATCCGCCGGGACATTCGCAAAACACGCTAAGATGCGTTGGTAGTCGGGATCGGTCTTGGAAGTGAACTGCCCCTTTTCCAACGGAATCGCCAGAAACGGGTTTTTCTCCGGATTGTCGAGCCGGACATAAAAGGTGCGCGGCAA
>JAITXH010000140.1 GCA_031284845.1 Puniceicoccales bacterium
CTAGAAACTCGCCTTCAGGGCTTCGCGCCATACCCCTTGGATCTGCGCTTCTTCGCCGGGTGCGCCCAGTGCCTCGCAAAGGGCGCTGCGTTCGCGTGAGGCACGCCACGACCATTCCCGCCACGAGGCTTCAACCGCAGGCGACGAAGGTGTCCCGTCATTTTTTTTGCCTTCGCGACGCAAATTCCGCTGCGCCGCTTCCCAGCAGCGTTTTGCGTTGATGCGGCTGGGGTCGCTTTCAGTGCCGGGCTTTATCTCCTCGTCGGCAAGTGCTTTCACGACGCGCCAAGCCGGAAGGCCGATGTTTTGCAAAAAGATGCCGTTGATGCGTAACGGTGCCTCCTTGCGTTTCGCGATAGCGGAGGAAGCACACCAGCCGTTGATGTCGCAAAATTGCACGGCGAAAAAGAGGGAGAACACGGCGAGGATGTTATTTGCCAAGAGCCAGCGCAGGGATTTCTCACGCACCACGTAAAAGACCAGTAAGGCGAACCCCGCAAGCACGAGCACGAGGAAGAATGCGACACCGAGGCGGCGCGGCGTAAGGCAGAAGCTGCCGATGTGCAGCCAGAGCCGGAAGGCCACGCCGCCGATGAGGAAGATGTTTTGCGCCACCCATACCAAGCCGAGAATGTGCAACGGACGCGAGCGGGTGAGGTTCGTCCCTCCATTGAAAATAAACGCCAGCAGGATGCCCGCGAGAATGGTGGTGAAAATCAGGCTGTAAACCCCTTCGTGCAAATACTCCGTGGTGCTCACCCCGGCAGGGGCAGCCTGGCGCATCCAGAGATAAACTACGTCGAGGGTATTCGTGAGCAAGAAGACGAGATTTACCCCGACGAGCGCAAGCAACCACTGGAGGCGCGGACGAGCAGGGTCGGCAGGGGCCTTCCAACGCCGACTCAGCGTATCGGCGAAGCGCGAGGGTTTTCCGCAACGCCGCGCCGGGGAGAAGAGCAGTATCCCGGCGAAATACACGACAAGCCAGAACAGGATGCGGGTAAAGTCGGGGAATGCGATTGCGCTGATCCAGAGGCCGATTTTTGCAAAAGCACGGGAGAGCCATTCTGCCAAAGCTGCGTTGCCCCGCGAGAGAAGCCATAGAAAGAACACCGAGACAAGGAAGGCCGGAAAGACGAGGCCTATTGTGCTGCGGATGGAGATGCGGCGCAATTTTGGCGGCACAGGGCGGCGGAACAGGGCTAGCGCCGACTCCCCGGCAAGCGCGGTGGAGACAAAGGGGGCTTCGAGTATGTTCAACGGCGCTTCCAGCAAGCCCCATGCTGTGTCGTTGCCTTTTGCCACCCATGCGAGCAAGGCCAGCCCGGTGAAGAGCGATGCGGTATTGGCCCAGCCGGGTTCAAGTAACAATGCAAGCAGCGAGAGGCCAAAAACAATTGCGCCGGGGGCGAGTTTGGCACGTTTTCCGGAGACAAATACCGCCAGCAGCCCTGTGGCGAAAAGGAGGACAGCGGCACCTGACGCTGGAGGCCAAAAATGCAGGTTCACTCTGTAGAGGCAAATGTCTGCCAGTGGCACGAGCGCGAGCACGGCAATCCAGAATTGCCACGGGATGTCGAACGCGGGCGCGGGCGTCTCGGGCGGGGTAGGGCGGGCGGGTGATGGCAGCGGCGGAGGTGAAGGGGGGTCGAAAGTGCTCATATGTCAACGGACTGAACGAAAACAAAGATGTAAGTCACTCATTTTCTCGCTGCTTAACGTCAGAATTGGAAAGGATTTTGGGATCTTTGCTATTTTAAGTGGGAGCACGGAAACTTCTTCCTCCAAAGGAGGTAAATGTTAATAACCGCCGGCGAACCGCGAAGTGGTGTAACCGGCGGATACTCGATCCGAATAAATTCGAGCGCTATCTCGGCGAAAGACGGCATGCACGGAGAAAAGCAAAGATGGAGTATTACGACTTCCTATGACCCAGAACGGAACCGCAGATAAAAAAACGCTCTGCTTCGGCAAGGCCTCAACAGAGCAATACGAGAAAGATTGGAAACGGGGAAACCCACCGTGCCATACTCGCCTGCGCCTGTTCCGTGCTTGAGCGCAGGTGGTTGCCTTCAAGGCCCATCACCCTGCTTGCACACCCTCTATTAGTCAAGCCACACCAACAAAACAGAAACAAATCTCAAATTTCCAAACCCAAATGCGCACCACCACCCAAAACAAGAAATTTGGTTTCAAAACCGGATGGAGGGGAAAAGTAAAATCAGCCTTGGGCTTCTGATGATCTGCGGGTTACCGCATCCTCTAAGTTGAACGCCCGAAACGACACTCCCTAGGCTGACTTTTTCCTGCAAGCGCAATCTGCAACCTCCATCCCTTCAGCATTTTTTGCCAGTCCTCATGCAGATACTGAAAAAAAGCAGCTCGCGACAACCGATACTTCGGCCCCGGAACACATCCGGCGTAACTGTTCGCGACCTGCTTTCTTTTCCAGCATTCAACGCGGTTTCCCCGCCATTTCAACCCCTTTTTAATCCTGTGGAAATTACCGTAAAGACACTCGACAACCTGACACCCGCGCTCAGCAGGATACAGTGCTTCGCACTTCCGACAAATATCTTGCAAAATCCCTGCCTTCCAACAACTCGTTTCCAGATGAAACTCCGCTTGTTCCGCGTCGCGCTGCTCGGCTCCGCCATAATGGTGAGCGGCTGCACGAGCACACCCGAACCAGTGGAAAGCCGCCCGGCAACTTGGGCGCAGCCTGCCTCGCTTCCCGCTCCGGGCAATTTTTATCAGGTGGACGAGGCGATATTCCGCTCGGCAGTTCCCGGCGCAGAGCACATCGCGGCATTGCGCAAAGCGGGCATCCGGACTATCCTCAACCTGCGTGGCGAGGAGGGGGATACCGCGGCGTTCCAGTCCGCAGGATTCGTTACCCGCCAATATCCGATGGGGGCGGGAAGGGTGACGCAGGCCGATTTGGTCGCCGTGTTGAAAATCATCCGCGAATCGCCCAAGCCCGTCCTCGTGCATTGCTGGCATGGCTCGGATCGCACCGGTTTCATCATCGCCGGATACCGGGTCGTCCACCAAGGTTGGACAAAGGAAGAGGCGGTGCGTGAGTTGCGTGGGGGCGGGTTTGGTTTCCACTATGTGTTTGCTAATATCCCTGCTACCGTGAATGCGTTGGATGTCGAGGCGGTGCGGCGTGAACTGGACACTCCATAATTTTGGTCCACGAATTACACGAATTTTTATTTTTCACTTTTGTCCATGAAATGTTTCGCTTCTAATTTGTCAGTATGTGCGTCTGTTATTTTTTTTTTCTTATTCCTTTTGAAATTCATTTTCATAGAGCTTCGCCCGCGCAACTGCATACTGTCGAGTTCTTGTGCTAAATAGATGGTATGGATGTCTGTAAACTTTCATCCACAAATTATACATATCGTGCAAAACGGAAGCAGTTTCATTGCAGGAATGTAATGAAAGAAGGCAGTGAAAACAACTAAGCCTTTTTTTGATACAAATTATAGAAATGAGCGCAGATACTTGTTGAATTCATTCGCAAAACATCCTGATAATTCGTGATTAAAATTGGAATTGTTTTCGTGCTGTGAAATGAAAAAAAGTTTGTGAACTTTGTGGATACAAGGCAGAAAACTAAATGATTTGATTAACGGGTGCTTATAGATCAATGTCGCTTTCAGAGAGAGGGCATAGGATGACTGTAAATCGCTTTCGCTCCGCTCGGCACGCGTATCCGCGGCTAAAAATTGTTTATCTTCAGACCTTGATTGGGAACGATTCTTAATGGAAAAATTCCGGCATAAATGATATTATTCAAAAACTGAAGCAGGTCGCATTGGCGTTTGTAAAATTTATTTCACCAGACATTTCTTCGTGTTTTCCGTCTTGCCCTGCGTATTTCACGAAAATCCAGTCGTCTGGCGCCAATGTTTTCCCGCTTTTCGTGAAATATGCGGGGTAAAGCGGAAAAATGGTGAAAAAAACGGGAACTACGCCCCGGGTGCTGGTCTCAATATTCCGTGTATTTCATGAGAATCGAAAATAATAGCTAACAATTTACCTCGCATGGTGTTTAAACCTTTCTCGATACATTCACTCCACGTCATGTCTCTCAACACTCTCAATTTCAAGATAACCAGTGACTTAAACAAACCGAACGGATTCTTATGGATTACGCGAACTGAGTCTGTCAGCATCCAATCTCATACGTTCCATGTTTAAAAAATCCAACTCGACCGCCGGACGCCGGCCCTTCACTGTGCGCGAGCGCGCTATGGCCGTGGCGTTATTGTGGGTGGTCGCATTATTGCTTGCCCTGGTGCTTTTTAAGCAATACCGCACGACTCTCGGTGAGTTGGAGACGGTGCGTGAGACGGCCACTGTGCAGGCAGCGGTATTCAAGGAAAAGGGCGACATCACGGAGCGCCTAAATGCGCATATCCACCGCTTTGAATACGCGCAGTCGTTGCAGGGGCAGACCTTGCAGGGCCTGATAGACCGCTTGGCACGGGAATCGGGGCTGCAGCCGGAATCCGTCCAGCCGCGCAACGAGACCAAGGGCGAATTTCAGATACTTTCCGTGCGACTCATTTTGCGCGAGGTCCCCATGGAGCGTTTGCTGGTGTTTGATGACCGTTTGCACAGTCAGCGCATCCCTCTAGCTGTGACCTCGGTCAAGCTCGACTCCGGGGCGCGGGATACGTTGAACGTCACTTACGATATCGCAACTTACCGGCTGCGAGATAATACCAAAAGTGGGCGTTGAGCCATACTGGAACTTTAACACGAAATAGACATGAAACCTTTTACACTGAAAACATTGACCGCCGCTGCGCTTTTCGTGCCGCTTGCCTCCGCGCTGATTATCGCGCAGGAAGCGCCGCCGCCCTCGCCGTTGCCTCCCGTAGTGGCTCCCGCGCCTGCTCCTGCCAGCAGCGGCAGCGAAGCCCCGAATCCCGTTCCCCAGCCGCCACCCATTTCAGCGCCCGCGCCTGCGCCTGTCGCTGATGCCGCTACGGTCACGAGTCCCGCCCCTCGCACCCCGACTCCTCCGGCAGATGCCGCGCCTGCCCGCCGTCGCCCTCGTTCGACTGCCACCAATGCGCCGGAGGAAGCCGCCCGCCCGCCACGCGCCGCCCGCTCTGTCGCCCCGGCACCGTCTGGCGAGGAGCTTGACGATGCGGATACGGTCGGCCCGATTCTTTTGGTCAATGAGTCCCGCACTCAGATCATTACGTTATTGGAGCGTTTATCCGGGAAGACGATTCTGGCATCGCAGACACTTCCGGTTTTGAGTCTGAACCTCACTATTTCCGCAGATTCGACGCGTTCCCAAGCTGTTGATGCGTTGATAAATCTGCTTGCCGTCAACGGCGTCGTCCTCACGCCTGTCAGCGATGACGACACGCAGACGCTCAAGGCCATTCCGGCGACGAATGCCGCCTTGGAAGCGTTGCGCTACACCACTTCTACGCAGGATTTGCCCGTGTCCGGGCTTGTTATCTCGCGTTTGTTCACGCTGAATTTCACCACCGGGCAGCGCATTGAGCAGACCCTGCGCTCGATGGTGAATACCCGGCGTGGCGGCAGTGTTATCGTCACCTCGCCCAATTCCATCCTTTTTACGGATTCCATTGATGTCGTGCAAAAGGTGGAACGCATCGTGGAAGGGCTTGACGCCCCGAATGCGAACACCCTCCTTTTCCAGAAGATGAAACACATCCGCGCCGCAGACGCATTGAAGCATTTGCGCATGTTGCAGGTGAACCAAAACGGGATGCCGACCAACATCATCCCCACCGACATCACGATCGAAGTAGATGATTTCACCAACCAACTCCTCATCGTCACGCCGGAGCAGAACAAGGTCAAATTCCTCGCCCTTCTCGAAGACATGGACAAGGAGAGCGAGACCACGGTGTTGTTTTTTAAGCTGAAGCACATCCGCGCCACCGAGGTCATGCGCCACCTCAAGACACTGCAAGTAGGTGTGGCCGGTTTGAAAGCGGCTCTCCCCGGCGATGTCACCGTCGAGGCGGACGATCTTACCAACGACATTCTCATCGTCACCCCGCCGCAAAACGAAGCCAAGTTGCGTGCCATCATTACCGAGATGGATAAGCCGAGTCAAAACACGGTGCTGTTTTTCCGGTTTAAGCACATCCGCGCTACCGAGGCGATGCGCCAACTCAAGACCTTGCAGGCGAGTCCCACAGCCGGGTTGCGGCTCGCCATCTCCGGCGATGTTGCCCTGGAAGCCGATGACCTCGCCAACCACCTCATCGTGGTCACGCTTCCGGAAAACGAAGCCAAACTGCGCAGCATTGTCGCCGAGATGGACAAGGAAACCACCAACAGCGTCATGTTCTTCAAAGTGGAGCACATCCGCGCTTCCGACGTGATGAAGCAGCTGCGCACCTTGCAGTCCGGACAAAACGGCGGGTTGAAGCTCGCCCTCTCCGGAGACATCGCCATTGAGGCCGACGACCTTGCCAATCAGGTTATGGTGATTTCGCTCCCGCAAAATGAGGCCAAACTGCGTGAAATCATCTCCAAGATGGATCAGGAAAGCATCCCGAAGACCGTGACCGACGCCATCGGCCTTAAGCATTCTGACGCAGCCACCGTGTTCAACATCCTCAAAAGCGTGGTCACGGGGGACACCGCTGCCAATGCCCGCAACACGGCGGGGACGACCAATAATAGAAGCACCGGGGGCAGTTCGCTTGGCGGAGTGAGCACTGCAGTTAACACCTATAGCACTTACAGCTTCACTACGCGGCAGGGTGCCGGCACCAGCACGAGCACCGCACGCACCGCCGCCGGTGGGGTGCAGACTCTGGCCGTGGCGACACCCGGTACGCCCAACACTTACAGCCAGTTTCTCAACGTCACCGCCGAGGAGCGCAGCAACCGGCTCATCGTCGTGGGCACGGAAGACGACCTCAAACAAATCAGGGAGCTTGTGGAGAAGATAGACGTGCCGCTCGCTCAGGTGCGCATTGAGGCTGTCGTCGTCGAAGTCACGCTCACCACCGGGGAAGCCAGCGGCTTGGATACGCTCGGCCTCGGCTACAAAGCGTCGGCGGGCGTGGGCACCGTCGTCAACCCGAACTACAACTTCAACACCTCCATGCCGATTATGCCCGGCGGTTCCGCCCCGCCGTTTGCCATCACGGGGTCGTTGCGCGATTTCTCACTGGAAGTAGTCTTTAACGAAGCGGAACACAATTCACGGGTGCGCATCTTATCGGCACCGCTCATCAGCACCTCGCACAACCAGCCGGCCAGTATTTTCGTCGGGCAGGAGCATCCCTTCATTACCGGCACGACGTCGGATTTATCCAACAGCACGACGACCCGCTCCAGCGTGGAATCGCGCCAAATCGGGCTCTCGCTCAACGTCACGCCGCGCGTCGGTGCCGACGGTTCAGTGGAAATGAAGGTGGATCAGAGCAATAAATCTATCATCGGCACGACGAAGGTGGACAACACCGATCAGCCTATCACTGCAGATCGCAGCGCATCGGCTTACCTCATCGCCGACCACAACGAGACCGTCGTGCTCGCCGGGCTGCAATCCTACCGCGAGCGGGAGTCCAACGGCGTTGTCTGGCTCCTCGGCTACATCCCCTTCATCGGAGAACTTTTCAAGCCCAACACCAACGACACTGAGCGCACGGAGATCATCATCTTCCTCAAGCCGCACATCATAAACCGCAAGTCGGTGCGCAAGTTGGACGATTTGCCCGGCATGACACCGGGGGCGCTTACGCGTATTGATGCGAAAAGCTATCTGGAAAACGGGCGCTTCAGTGCCATCAGCCTCACCGAGGCGGAGCGCGAGGCGTTGGAGGTGATACGCCGCCGCCAAAACGAGCAGTCAAAAGCCACTCGAGAAGAACAACTCGCCAACGAAAAGGCGGCGGAAAAAGCTCAACCTACCGAAGAAAAATGAACACCAGTCACGACATATCCGGCTTTGGCGCAGGGCGCAAAACTCCCGTCCGGACACCGGTGCCAGCGCTTCGCGCCTTGTGCCTGCTTTGCTCATTTTTGATTCCCGTGAGCGGAAATGCCGCCGAGACCGACGATGACTCTTCCACCGCCGAGACTCCTCCGGCGAGTGCTGCCGCCCCGACGCCTGCGCCCGGAAAAACAAAAATTTACCGCGAAGATCTCATCACCAATTCCCCTTTCCGCCAGATGACTCCAGGCCTGTTGCGCCCAGGGCAGATTGCCGCTGCGCAACCTTTGGAGATACACGGCTTCCTCGGCCATGGCGAGAATCTCGAAGTCAGCCTCACCAATCCTGTCACCCGCGAGTGCTTGTGGGTGCGGGTGCGCGATAGGAGCGCCAAGTGGTATGTGGAGTCCGCCGACCCTGTGGCCCGCACTGCGGTGGTGGTCGTTGACCGCGTCCCCGTCACCCTTGTCGTGCGGGCCAGCGAGCGCTCATTGCCGATAGAATCTCCGGTTGAGCGCTCTTTGTCGGCACCGCCGCGTCCGGTTGGTCCCGGGGTGGCCCGGTTTCCCGGCGCTCCCCTTCCTTCCGGTGCCGCAGGTGCTCCTGCCGCGCCCGTCGCGCCTGCCGCTCCGGCCGCGCCTCTGCCCGGGCGCGCAGCTTATCCCGGTGCCGCCGCCGCACCGGATGCCCAGCAGCAACGCATAGACCGCGCTAACCGGCGGGCGGCTCCGGCTGCGACTCCGGCGGCGCGTCCTGCTGCCGCTCCTGCATCACGGCCTGCCGCCACACCGGCTGCGCGTCCCGTGAGGTAATCCGTTTTTTGACGCTCCGGTTTCCAATCATCCACATTCAATCGTCCAGATGCTCACCATCGAAAATTTGTGCCAGCACTTTCCCGAACTCTCTTCGGAGGTTGCAGATTCCATTCTCGCCGCGCCGCGGGCGCGCCGTTGCGCCATTCTTTCCGAGCATCTCGGCATTTCGCCGGCGACGGCGGCGGCGCGTCTGGCAGCGCGTTTCCGCACACCCTATGTCGAGCAAGTCACTCTCTCGCCCGACGCTGCAAAAAAAATCCCGGTCCGCCTCGTCCACGAATACCAGTGCCTGCCTGCGGCGACTGCAGTGGTGGATGACGAACAAATCGCCCTCGTCACCAACTGGCCTTCCGATGGACGCATGGACGCATGGGTGCTCGCGCTCACCGGCAAGCGCCCGGTCTGGAGCATTGCCCCGCCTGATGCGGTGGATGCCGCCATCGCAGAACATTTCGGCGTCGGTTCGGGCACTCTGGACAGTGCCGAACTCGACAAGCTCGGCGTCGAAGGCGATGCAGAAGAAGCCGAAGATGAAAATGCCGCCATTATCCGGTTCATCAACGAAATCGTCGCCAAAGCCGCCAGTGACCGTGCCACAGACATCCATTTTGAGCCGCAAAAGGACACCCTCATCATCCGTTATCGCATAGATGGTAACCTCGTGCCGGTGCGCCTTCCGGAGAATCTCGTGCAGTTTCAGGCAGCGCTCATTTCGCGCCTGAAGATCATGGCGCGGCTGAACATCTCCGAGCGCCGCCGCCCACAGGATGGGCGCATTCATTTCCGCCACGGGACCGACGATATAGACATCCGCGTCTCGACACTCCCCACGCTTTACGGCGAGAGCGTGTCTTTGCGTCTTTTGGGCGCTAAGACTACTCCGTTATCCATCTCCGACCTCGGTTTTTTGCGCGATGACGAGGCCCGCATTGTCCACCAGATTGAGCGCCCGCACGGCATCATCCTCGTCACCGGCCCTACAGGTTCCGGCAAGAGCACGACGTTGAACGCCTTTTTGCGCCGCATCCTGCGCCCCGAGTTGCGCATTATGACGGTGGAGGATCCAGTGGAATACGAAGTGCCCACGGTGAACCAGACTCAGGTGCAATCGGAGATAGGGCTGACTTTTGCGAGCGTGCTGCGAAGTATTTTGCGCCAGGACCCGGATGTCATCATGGTCGGGGAAATCCGCGACCGTGAGACTGCCGACATCGCCATCCGCGCCTCGTTGACCGGGCACCTCGTGTTGAGCACCCTGCATACCAATGATGCCGCCGGTGCTTTGACGCGCCTGACGGACATGGGTATAGAGCCGTTTCTGATAGCCTCGTCGGTCGAGTTGATTATCGCGCAACGGCTGGTGCGGCGCCTGTGTGCGCGGTGTGCTGCATCTGTGGAAAAACGGCGCGAGGATGTATTGCCATTTTTGACCGCGCTGGGCATTCCCCACGAGGTGGCTGCAGACGTGGAAACCGTGCATGAGCCAGCCGGCTGCGAGTATTGCCGGGGTATTGGTTACAAAGGTCGTGTGGGCATATTTGAAATTTTGCCGGTGAGTGAGGCGGTGCATGACCAAATTGTAAATCGCGTCTCATCGCGCGAGATCCACGAGCAGGCCTTGCGGGAAGGGATGCGCACATTGCAACGTTGCGGCTGGGAGCAAGTGAAGCGCGGTGTCACCACACTTGCGGAGATCATGGCGTATGCGGAAAAATTTGAAGATTGATGCCTATGCGTGCAACTTCCAGTGCGATTATTATTACCCGATGACTATTAACTAATAAACACGACACGATGCCGCAATTTTCCTACACAGCACTCGATGCTTCCGGACGCTCCCGCAATGGCACGCTCGACGCCGCAGACCGCCGCACTGCCGCACGTCAGCTTGGCGTCCAGGGCTTGCGTGTGCTCACGTTGCAAGCCAGTGGTGGAGTTGCTGAATCTGCGGCGATGCAAAAAAACGCAGGAGGGCAGCACTCGCACCACGAGTCGGAAGCTGCCACGCCCGCGTTTTCGCCGGATGCGCAGCCGGGCAAACTTTCCCGCCGCCGGTTTTTTGGTGCGCACCGCACGGGTTGGGATTTCGTGGATAGTTTTTACCAGCTTCACTCAAACGGTTTGCCCATGGGCGACGCCGTCAAGCTGCTCAGCCAGCGCGTGAGCGATCCCGCCTTGCGCTGGCTTTGCCAGAGTTTGTGGCGCGATATGAGCGAAGGGGCCACGCTTGCCGGGGCTATGTCGCGCTTTCCTGTCGTGTTTGACGGGGCATCGCTCCACCTCATCGAGGCCGGGGAGAGCACGGGCAACCTTGTCCCCGTATTGCGCAAGGTGCTTGATTCCTGTGAACTGCGCGAAAACCTGCGCGGCAAAGTGCTTTCGAGTATCGGCTATCCGGCGGGAGTTTGCTCGCTGGCTGTCGGTGTGTTGTGTCTGTTTGTGTTCTTTTTGATTCCCCGTCTGGAGGGCATCATGCGCACCATGCGCGGCGATTTCCCGTGGTCGGTCAAAGTGCTGATAGGATTTTCCGATTTTCTTATAAAAGGCGGGCCTTTCTTTTTTATCGCCCTGGTGGTAGGCGTAGTCGGTTTCATCCAGTGGCGTAAACGGGAGACCGGGCGCGTGGCGACAGACCGCTGGCTGCTGCGCGTGCCTCTGGTCGGTGCCGTCATCATGCACACCGAGACTGTGCGCATGACAGATTTGCTCGCGACCTTGATGAGCAGCGGCATCAACGCCAGCGATGCCCTCCGGCTTTGCGAGCGCCCTGTGGAGAACCGCATCTTGCGCCAGCGCCTAAGCGCCGGGCGGCAGATGATCAATGACGGCGCGGCGTTTGCCTCAGCCTTCAAGCGCCATGCCATCCTTTCCATCAGCGATCTCGATATTTTGGCGGTGGGCGAGAATACCGGTAGTCTTTCCGACACTTTTCAAACTATTGCCAAACGGCATATTGCCGCCTTGGACAAGGCCATTCACCGTTTGATACAGGTAGTCACCGGGCTTGTTCTGGGCAGCACGGTATCGCTCGTTTTTCTGTGCGTAATCAGCATCGTGATGACCATTTTGAGTGTGAGCCAGAGCATACAGAAGCACTGACGCCATTCCTTCTTACTGGCAGGCTGTTGCGAAATCTTCTCCCGTGCCCCTTTCTTAACGCAGGCGAGGGGGGCGCGGTTTCGGACGCTTGCGGCCATGCGCGTCTCTCCCGGGTGCCAATACCAACGCTGTTTTGTCTTTCTTTGTTTGGCATGGTGCATTAACTCAGTCGCGTTTCCATTCATGTTTTCTGAAGCCCGAATCCTTTTTGAAGAGCTGTCTGATTTTCCGGAATGGCTAAGTGCCGTGCTGGTTAAGGAATTGAGGCAGGGCCTGCGCACCCGTTTCTTTCAGATTGGTTTCATGGTGCTACATCTGCTTTTGCTGTGCTGGAGTGTCGCTTTTTTGTGGGAATATATTTTCGATTATCACGGCGGCTATCCGCTGGAAAGTTTCTTCTGGGTAGGCACCGGTTGTGCTTTGACGGTATTCGCTGCGCGGGGTTTTTGGGCGATTTCCGGTGAGCGGCGCAAGAATACCTTTGAATTGCTGTTGTTGTCCGGATTGACGCCATGGCAAATTATCGCCGGAAAGTGGAGTTCACTTATGGCGCAATCCGTGTTGCTCCTGACGAGTCTGGTTCCTTACGGGGTGTTGCGCTATTATTCGGGGAGCTTTGATTTGCTGAGGGATGTGCGGGTGGCCTTGACCATGTTGTCGTTTACAGCTCTGGCGATCGCGATAGCCGTTTTACTGTCTCAGTGTTCGCGTCTGGTGTTGATATTGATCGCTTGCTCACTGTTCTTCGGCCCCGGTGGGATGGCGGCGGGTATTTTGTTTCTTATATTTTCTGTTTTTTCCGGGACGGGAACATTTATATTTTTACTGATTTTTTTTCCGGCAGTTTTTACGTTTTTAACGGTAAATTTTGCTGCGGTAATATTGGGGGAGGATTTTCACAGTTGTAAAAAAAGGATGCTGGCAACAGGTGTGCTGCTGGCTTTGGCTCCGGTGCTGTGTGCTCTATTCGGAGAACCATTTACCTCATGTCTTGCAGCATTTGGAATTTCTGTGCCGGGGCTTGCTTTATTGGTTATATACTGGCTTGCGAGTGCTTCCTCCAAGAGAACTCAAATGCCCAATAAAAGCCCGCTTGGAATTCCAAAATCCTAAA
>JAITXH010000166.1 GCA_031284845.1 Puniceicoccales bacterium
TGTCTCATACCATTTGTGTCGAAATTTTTCCCTTAAGAATCGGTTCTAATCAAAGGCTGAAGATAATCCATTTTTAGCCGCAAATACGCCAATGGCGCGAATAAGATCCGCTTTGCTCCAGATTTTTTGGATTTTAATTATTTGTATCTCATTCGCGACATCTGCGCATCCGCGGCTAAAATGCCTCTCCGCCCGCGCGATTCCCGAATAGCGGTTATTGCGCCCGTCGCATTCCTCCCTAGCGTCTCCCGAAGTCATGCAAGCCGGAGTGTTCCGCATCATCCTTTTTTCACTCGCCGCCGTTTTCCCGGCGTCCGGGGCGGTCATGCTTGCACAGCCGATCATGCCAGCGGGTATCAACGGCACATGGTTGACACGGGAAAAAACATTCCACGGCAAAATCCACCTTCCGCAAAACCCCGCCCCTGAAGAAAGCGAGGCCGCTGCCACACTCGCACACTGGATCGAAAAAGTCACTGGTGCCGCCCCTGAAATCTCCACCGAAACGCCCGATGAGACGACCGCACCCGGCATTTATGTCGGCGCGACCCGGCAGGCTGCATTGCGCAATGTCAGCCCGCCGAACGGCCCCGGAGACGCCTGGTTGTGGACGGTGCGCGACAGACACGCCCTCTTCCTCGCCGGCAATTCACCGTTGGCTACGCGCCTGGCCGCCGGTGACTTTATCCGTCAGCATCTCGGCGTGACTTTTCTCTCGCCCGGCGAATGGGGCGCAGAGTGGACGCCGCGCCGCATAATCCCTATGCCGCGCGGCACCTGCATTCGCCGCCCGGCCTACCGGTGGCGCACTTTTGGCATGGCGGACACGCCTGCCCAACACGAATGGATGCGCAATAACGGGCTTGGGGCGCGTCCGGCTTTTACCCATGCGCTCCACACGGTATTCGATGCGGAGACCGCGGCGGAACACCCGGAATTTTTTCCCGTCGTAAACGGTGTGCTCCGCCTCCCCTCGGAGCGTGCGGGGTATGAGCCGCAACCCAAACTCGCCGCGCCCGGTGCCGCCGCACATGCCGCAAGGCGTGCCGCCGCATTTTTCACAGAGTTCCCGGAGCAAGCCTCTTTCCCGCTCGGCATCACCGATAATATGACTTGGGATGAGTCTCCCGACACGCGTGCGCTAGCCCCTTCCGGGCGCTACTTCCGCGGCAAGCCCGACTACAGCAACTACGTCTTTTCCTTCATGAACCGTGCCGCCACCGCCCTCTGGCCAAGTCCCCGCGCCGGGTGGGATGCCGCCCGCTGGCACGAGCCGGGTGCTGGCGGCATTGCCGCGCCGTCGCCGGATAAATTGCTCGGCTGTCTGGCTTACGCGGATTGCGAACGTCCGCCCGACTTTGCGCTTCACCCCAATATCTTCCCCGTGCTCACTGCCGACCGTTCCCAATGGCGCGATCCGGCGTTCCGCAAGCAAGACATAAGACTCATCCGGCGTTGGGCACGCAGCGGAGTCCGCCACTTCGGCCTCTACGATTACTATTACGGCAACGGTTACCTCGTGCCGCGCATTTTCACAGAATCGCAAATCGAATCCATCCGCCGGGGTGCGCAATACGGAGCGAGTCTGTTTTATGCGGAGATTTACCCCAACTGGGGTTTTGACGGCCCGAAGGCATGGCTGGCAGCACAACTGCTGCAAGACCCCGGACAAAACGCTACTCTGTTGCTCCGGCATTATTTTTACGAAGCTTACGGTCCGGCGGCAGCAGCGATGGGCGACTTTTTCGACATCGCCGAACGCTGCTGGAACGAACAACCCGGCCCTGCACGCTGGCTGAAATTCTGGCGCATGGAAAACTCCGCCGCCCTCATCTCTCCGGAGCGACAACAGCAAATGAGTGCTGCTTTGAAAACGGCGCAACAGGCATTCCCCGGTGTCAGCCGACACGGAAGAACGCCGGACAACGGGCGGCTGGCACGCCAGCAAATGCGTGTGCGCGCTACCGAGCTCGCCTTCGATGTCACCGTCCGCTTTCTGGATTGGCAGCGCCTGCGGGAAGCATTGGCACAAGAGGATGCGGACACGCCGGAGGCGGTGCTCGCCGCTCTGCGCAACTTGGAACGCGAGGTCGGCGCACGCACGGCGTTCATACAGGCACTGGCACGCTGGCGCTCCAGCGCCTACAATTCCGGTGCGGCTCCAGACTGGGATTTCTTCCTCTCAGGAGACATCAGCGTCACAGTCGTAGCGCGGCTGTTGCGCACCTGCGCAGCACGGTCCGACGACAGGGTCTGGAAAACAGCTTTTGCGCAGACTGCCGCTTGGGCGGCGCGGCGCGGGCTGGTCGCGCTAGCAGGCGCAGCAGCACAGCCCGACAAGCTCAGGACACTCGCAAGCGCGACATTTGCCGCAGAGGATTTCCAAGCGCCAGCACCGCAATCCCCGCTGGCGGGACGCCCGGTCGCGTTTTTGAAACCGCCCTGGCACATGATACTTCAAAACAATGAATCCACGCATTTTGGATTTGAGCCAAACGCGCCCGGCAACACCGCAGAAGGCTTCCTGCGCATGCGCGGCTGCTCAAACGCAGTCCTCTCGCGAGATGCCTCCGGAGTCGCCGCCGGGAACTGGGTTATCGCACGCGCGGCCTACCGCGGGCGCGTGAATCCGGGCACCTACGCGGCGCTGGAGTTGTGCTTCCTCGACAAGGAAGGCAATCCGCTGAACATGCGGGCAGTTTCCGTCATTCCGCCTGCGCAAAGCACCGACTGGCGTCCCGTGGTTTGCCTCTTGCCTGTGCCTCCGGGCGCTTCCGGTGTCCGCGCCACGATTCGTTGTTCGGGGCAGGAGGCAGACGAGGCATTGGACTGGAATGCCCTTTCCATCGAGAGTCCGGGGGCCACCCGTTGAGCATCGTTTTCAGAATAAACAAGCGCCCGGATAAACCGTGACATCCCATCGTAAAAAAAGGCTCGGAGCGCCTGCCAAAAACCGCCATTGGCGCATCTTGTGATTTACGGATTTTTATCCATCTTGGGCCGTCTTCTAGCCGCATTACCGGAAGGAGTCCCGGCTGCGCTCTCCCGTGTTCTCGGCTGGATGATATGCCATTGCCTCCCGGAGCGTGCCTATGTGCTCGCCTCCAACTTGCATCACGCCTTCCCCGATAAACCGGAAGCCTGGCGCAAACGCATCAGCCTGGAAAGTTGCCGTCGGACGGTGGAGATGGGGTTGTTTGTGCTCGCGTCCCCGTATTTCAGCGAGGCGCGCATCCGGAGCATGTTCACGTCCGACCCCAAGTTGCTCGGTGGTGCGACACGGCTCGACCAAGAGGGCATGCCGGGGGTTGTGCTGACACCGCATTTTTCTCTGATGGAATCGCTCACCCTCATCCGCGCAGTCGAGCCGGAGTTGCGGGCGGATCTGGATGTCGGCGTGTTCTACCGTCCGTTTTCTAATTCGGGGCTGGAGCGTTGGGTGAAAGCGACACGGGAGCGTTTTGGGATACGCCTGTTGTCACGGCGCGATGGTTTTAGCGAAGCCTCGGAGATCCTGCGCAGAAACGGGCGCGTGGGGGTGCTGTTCGACCAGCACACAGGGCGCCCGGGTTCATTGTCACTTTTCATGGGAAGGCTCGTCTCCACCAGTGAACTGGCCGGGCTGCTGGCGGAAAAGCACAAGGCGGGCGCATTCGTATTTTACGCAAGGCGCACGGGATTCTGGCGCGGCGTGCTGATGGGCGAACTATTGACGACTGTTGCGCAGGCCGACCGTGCAACCGTGACCATCGCCGCCAATATCTGGCTGGAGAACAAACTGCGCTCCGGCGACAACGCCTGCGCTGACTGGCTCTGGCTGCACAAAAGGTGGAAAGTCGCCGCATCCGCCAAAACGCGCTTCGCGATAAATTTGCGCCGCGACATCATGAAGGAAAGTCTGGAGGCAGCGGGATTGGCGGAATGCCCGCGCAACGAGCGCTTCTGGGTGCGGCTCCCCGGCACTATGCGCGGCGTGGTCCAGTGCATTCCCTTGTTGCAAACACTGCGGACCGTGCGCCCGGACGCCGCCCTGACTCTATTCGCACAAAAGGCGTTCGTCCCGTTTCTGGAGCAGTTGCGCATAGCCGAAAAAGTCATCACCTTGCCCCAAAGCGGCGGACTGGCGAACTGGCGGTTTTTCCGGCGCTTGCGAGGTGAATATCCCGACACGTATCTCGTGCTCGAACAATCCCTCCGCGCCGACATCGAGGCGTGGCTGACCGGCACACCCCAGCGGTTTGGCATCTGTCCGCGACACACATGGCGTCCCTTGCTCACCCACGCGTGGGCACCGCCCAAAGGAGCCGCCCATACGGCGCACCTGCTGGAGCGCTGGCTGCAAAAGGCGCATGGCCTCGCCGTCCCGCTGGATTTCAGCCCGCTGCGACCATGCGGCGGCATCGTGTATGCGCCGGCGCAACTGCGCGTATCCACGCAAGCTGCGGGTGTCGCACACGGCCTGGAGCCGGTCGGTCTGGTGTGCAGCACGGATACGCGCCGCTGGCCGGTGGAGCATTGGCGGACTTTGATCCTGCGCCTGCTGGCAGAACACCCTGAGATAAAGATACGCCTGCTCGGCGGATCGCGTGACAAAACGTTTGCGGCGTCCGTCGCTGCCTCGCTGCCGGAAGATGCCGTGGAAAATCTGGCCGGAGAAACAGACTGGGCGCAGTTTGCGCGGGCCGTCGGCGAGTGCCGTTGCGCAGTCGGATGCGACAGCAGCGCAATGCATGTGGCAAACATGCTCGGAGTGCCCACGGTGTGGATTCTGGAGGGCGCAGGACGCGCGAGCATAAAGCCCGTGTTCACAGCACCCGTGGCGGAATTACAGCCGCCCGCCGGAAGCGCCCCCGGCGCGGCAGTGTCCCCGGAACATGTTTGGGCAGCCTGCGAAACACTGCTGGTGAAGCAGCCGGAGCAACCGGGCGGCCTGCCTGCAAACTCACGTCTTGAAAAACGTAGCGATTCCTGATTTTTGGGAATGGTCACAGCACATGCGCCTTAAACTCACCATATTCCTTCTTCTCGCTAACATCGCTACATTCGGGATGATATGGAAACTGGAACGCGACCGCGAACGCACTCCGCCTCCGGACGCACCCCTTCTCACGCCCGATATCCGCTCAATCGCCGTCGCCGGCCCCGGCGTGCCGCAGCCCTATACTCTGGAGCGGTACCAAATCGGCGAATGGCGCATCACAAGCCCTTTCACATGGAAAGCCGACGCGCCCGCAGTGGACAAGATTCTGGAGCAATTGCGGTTTCTCCAACTCGACGGCAGCTTTACCGTCGCCGAAGCCGAGGCCAGCGGCAGCACCCTCGCCAACTACGGCCTCGAGAAACCTGACGCACACATCACCGTGCGCGGCGATAACGCCAAGTCCGTCGTCCTTCATCTGGGGCGCCTCGTGAGCGACAGCGCCGCCGGCCCCGTCTATCTGCTTGCTCCCGGTGGGCACATCATCCCGCTCGCCACCACCGAATCCCAAAAACTGCTCTCCAGCCTTTACGTCACGCCCGATGACTTGCGTGCAAACACCATCTTCACCATGGACGCCTTTGAGGTGCGCGGCATCACCGTGCGCATCACCGGAGACGGCACGGCCCCCGAACAACACATCCGCATCAAACGCGACCAACGCCCCATCCCCGACCAAAACGACACCGAGCTTATTTGGCGCTTCGAGGCCCCCGTCAACGCCGACGCCAGCCGCCCGTTCGTGGAAGAGTGGCTGAACAAACTCACCCAACTGCGCTACATGCGCTTCCTCGACTCCACGCCCGACCGCCTCCAGCAAACCGGCCTCAACAATCCCGTGATGCGCCTCTCCATCGAAGGCAACAACCGCCTGCAAACACTCCTCGTCGGCGCACGTGCCCCCGATTCCGCAGTCCCGGCCTATTACGCCAAACTGGAAGACAACCGCGCCATGTTCATCGTGCGCGAATCCGAAATCAAAAACTGGCGCGATGCACTGACCATGCTGCGGGAACGCGAATTTTTCCACTTTTACCCCTCCTTCCTCACAGAGATCACCGTGCGCGACGGCGACGGCAAATCGCTCGTCTTCCACCGCCGCTCCACAGACACAGCGCCTGCCGGCACGCAAGTTCCCAACAGCGCCGATTTAGGCGATTGGACCATTCCCGTGCTGCCCGGCTCCGAGGCCAGCGTCACACTCGCTGCCGACCCCGCTGTCATGCGCACGCTCATCAACGCATTGCTGCACCTGAACGCTCAGGAAACGTCAGATGCCGCGATACTCCCCGAAGCACAACGCCGCCTGAGCGAGGCCATTGTCACCGACACGCCGACGGACGAGCAGCTCGCTGCGCTCGGCTTTAATAAACCGGCCCGTCGCGTAGAGCTTAATTTTAAGAACGCCCCGCGGCGCATCCTTCTTCTCGCCGCACCCGTGGCAGCCGGCACCCCCTGGCATGCCAAGCTGGCCGACCACCCCGCCGTGTATTCCATCCGTCCGGACATTCTGGATTTGCTGTCCGTCTCACCCGCGCAATACCGCAATCGCACAGTGTTCCAGCTCCCCGATGGCGCGTTCATCGCCGGAGTGAAGCTTACAGACCTCGCCACTGGAAAAACGTTGCTGGACTCTGCCCGAATCGCCCCCGACGCCCCGTGGAACGGCATAGCGGAAGCCGGGAAATTACAGCGCCTCGCCGGGCAACTGGCCATCGTGCGTGCCGCGCAATACGCCAGTGATGTTTTCAGCCCGGAATACACCATACGTTATCTCGGCGCCGAGGTTCCCGAAGGCTGGCGCTACCGCTTGGATGCGACTTTGCGCCTTCCCAATGTCGCCACGCCGGAAGTGCGGACTCTCTTTTTCACAAAGCGTCTGGCCGGCACCACCCAAATCGCGGGCAGCCCGGCGCAGGCATGTGTATTCCATCTGGAGCAATCTTTCATAGATGCGTTGTTCGCGCTCACCTTTGAGGTAGATCCCTCAAAAGATATCCCGCGCATAACACAACCCGCTGCCCTGCCCCCGCCACCGGTCAGAGCAACACCGCTGCCAGCGGCATCAGCACCACCGCCGGCACCGGCCAGAGTGGCACCTTTGACACCGGCACCGCAGCCGGCCAGAACAGCACCGCCGCCAGCGGCACCGCCCCCGCAGCAGACAGTGCAAAGGGCACCGGGAAGATAGCCCGCGCCGCGCCTCCTTTGGGCAGAGCATTTCCGGGACATCGGAATCCGCGACTTGGAAAGCTCATCTCGACATTTTGCAAGTGACCCCACAAGGTGCCGTTTTTAACCTTTTCAATCTCCTCTCAAATTATGGAAAAACGCCGTCTCTGGACTCTAATTATACTGGGCATCGTGCTGGTTGTCGCGATAAGTGTCGCCTTTGCCTACACTAGCCTGACCCGTGGGCGGATAATGTTCACCAACGGAGAATTGGCGGCATCCGAAGTAATAGGCACGAAATACGGCGCGGCATCTTATCGCGCAAAGCAAGTATCCGGCCCCGGCGGCAACGGCTTCAGTTCGGTGATAGCGCCGGAATATGTCTTCATCGTCGACAACTCCAACTCCCGTTCCGCGTTGAAAACGTATTATGAAGTGACTCTGGAAAGACTCTTTTGGGTGGGATGGGTCGCAAAAGAAATCAAGCAGACCCCGGCGAACAACGATCAGGAGTTGGCGACCTATCTGCAACGCCGCGGCACCCCGGCGACCCCCTGAGCCACTGTGCTCAACCGCATCTCCCGTAAGAAACGGGAATTTTTAGCCACGAATACGCGAATGTCGCGAATGAGAGCCGCTGCGCTCCAGATTTTTGAATTTTAATTTATTTGTATCTCATTCGCGACATTAGCGCATTCGCGGCTAAACATCGTCCTCTAATTCGTGCAATTCGTGGATGAAAATTGTCTCCCTCTGCCTTTCTTATTTGCTTCCCGTCCTTTCGCCTGTGCTCAACGCAAATACGCCAGACTCCACCTCGCCATCTCCGGCAATGTGCGTGTAAATGCCGCCCGTGCTCGAGGTAAACTCGAGTTGGATTTCCCCGCTTTCCACTGCGCTGTCCTCCGCGAAGACAACGTAACTCAAACGGGCCGTTGTCGCCGATTGCCGCTCATAGGCGTAGGTGCCATTGGAGAGTTCCACCGCAGAAAAGATTTCCAGAACTGCCGCGCCCTCGTCGAGATCCAACACCGTGCCTGCAACAAGCGCGGCAGGAGCAAAGGAGAACAGATTTTCGACCTGTCCCCCGGTGACATCACCGGAGTTTGCGCTGGAAGCACCCAGTGCGGGCAGGATGCCCGCGCTCCCAGGACGAACCGTTACACTCCCGGGAGACAAGATACCCGTGTTCCTGTAGAGAGCCACTGCACTGCCTCCGGCCAAGCCGGGAAGCTCTGACGTCCCCGAAGCGAGTCGGAGATTCGCGCCCCCGGACGCCCCGGCAAAAGTTACCGACACCGTCGCAGACACAGCGTATTTCTCGCCCGCAGGATTCGTCACCCGCACCGTGTATTCACCGGACTCCGCCGCCTTGTAACTCGACTTATCGGCCCCCGGTATCACCACACCGTCTTTCTCCCAACGATAGAGCAACTTCGCCGTGCCGGTCGCCTTTGTAGTCAGGCTTACCGTCTTGCCTGCAGCCAAATTGGAACGCTTCGCCTCGGAGGTCGTGATTGTCACACTAGGCGGGATAATCACGGTCGGCTTGATCGCCTTGCTCTTCACCGAAGAAAGCGGCTTCGTGCCTTTGGCATCCCGCTCGACCGTCTCCACGACAACCGTATAGCTGTCGGTTTTGTCGCCGAACGCAGGCGTTGTGAATGAGTCCGTCAATTCGTAGGTATTTTCCGTGCGGCCCACCACATCTTTGCCTTTCAACCAGAGGTAATTCAACGGCCCGGTGCCGGTCCCCGATTGGAGAGTCACCGTGAGGCGCAGCGATTCACCTTTGACCACACTGTTGGCAACTCCCGTCACTGTAGCGCCGGGCACAGGTTCAGCGAAAAATCCGCTGATTTTGGCGGCAGTGAAAATCTTCACCTTACCAAACCTATAGGGCACCGATACTTCCGGCAATGCCGCCTTGCTCATCGGATCAATAGGCGTGTATTTGAGTGTAACGGTAAATTCGCCGGAAACTTTAGTCGTCAATGATTTACCACTGATTGCTTTTCCCTTGGCATCGGTCACGATATTCCCCGCCCCATCCGTCCAAACATAGACCGCCTTTGTACCTCTCAGCAGTTTAGTACCTTTGGGAACAAGCAGATCTTTCGGCGCAGTGAGTTTCACGCCTTTCGTGGAAAGCCCAAAAAGGGCATAACTCGTCACGGTGAGAATCGCTGATTCACTGGTGATGCTGGCACCAGTAACGTCGCAGACGACCACTTGATAATTTCCGGCATCTTTTGATGCGACGCATCCGAGTGCCAATGTCGCACTGGTCGCACCAGCGATTTCTTGTCCATTGTGAAACCATTTGTAGGTCAATCCTCCTGAACCCGTAGCAACAACAGTGAAATTCACTGCCTCGCCCTCGAGAACGTTCTTATTTCCAGGAGCATGAGTAATTTTCAGAGAATTGCCACCGTCTCCCCTACCGCCGTTCACGGAATGAGTGAAAGTGTTTTTCGCCGAATCCAATGCGGCAACTGCAGCGTCAATTTCTGCTTGCGTAGCAGCGGCGTCGTAGAAGACCACCTGAGCGACGACGATGGCAACTTCAATGGCAGCTTTCTCGGCAGCAGAGTACTGCCCTGTACCCTCGCCAACAACGGCTCCAGCCAACAAAGCATTAGTCGCATCAAGCAGATCCTTCAAAGCGTTACGGTTCCCCGTTAGGGGCACGGAATTTACAGTCAACATATACGGTCCAAAAGTCCCATAGAGCCCCGACTGCGTATTCAAGATACCAACGCGGTAAGCCCCGCTGTCAGAGATAGTCGCCGCCGAAATCCTAAATGTTGCATTCGTAGAGGAGGAAATGTTTTTCCAGGTGACCCCATCCACTGCGAGTTTTTGCCATTGATAAACAAACTCTGAAATGTCTCCTTGCGGTATCACGCTAAAATTAACCTCTCCACCAATGGAAACGATTTGTGTGTAGGGAGGTTGCGCTAAAATCGCTGGGGTCGGTTCTTGTTCAACTTCCAAAGCGACAAGATACCAGTCATTACCGTTTTTCCCAATTGTTGCCCCATTGACAACGCCATAGCGGATTTTCCCGACTTTTATCGTTCCTGAAAATATGCCCGATCCTCCTTGCGTGGAAACAACTAAAATTTGAGCATCGGGTTCAGTCGGAACTGTGCCGCTATTTGAAAAGAGTATCTCATGCGAACCGCTGCTTGTTCCCTGAATAACAACCGTATTTGCTTCACCTGCCATAATATCAATATTCAAATGAAAGTCTCCGGAACCAGTGAGATTTTTTGAGGCAGTTATGCGACTACCAAGCTGTTCAAATTTTACAATCCCATCATTATGAATATTGCCAACGGTGTAATTTAAACCACTCGCTACAAAAGCAGCGAAATGGGATAGATTTTGTGGAGCGGAGACAGGTTTCCCTGTCCCTGTCATAATGAAGGAGGCACTTGAAGCAACATGGAGGTCATTTCCGATAATGTCGGTCTTGTTAATAATAAGTTGCCCCTCTTCCACTCGCACGGTGCTACGCGTCGTTTTTTCTTCTATAATAAGCGAGCCCGTACCCATTTTCCGGATTTGTGTTACATTTACAGAGTTGTCGGTGCTTACGCCCAAGGTGAACGGAATGTCTCCGGTAACATTAAAAATTTCACTTTCTTTCAATTCGCTAAGGCACTGCCCACCAAAAGAAATAAGATACTCGGTTCCGTCCGCACTAATTCTTCCGACAGGAAATGAAGAAAAGGTTAGAGGGCTAACAATTGTCCATTGTCCCGTAATTCCCCCTTTCGCTCGCAAGATGGCAAATTCGGTTCCGGCATCATACATTCTCGTGATGTTCACCTTGCCCGAGAGAGCTGCAGACCCGTCAATGTCAATCTCAGCAACTTCCTGTTGAAAAGAAGGTTCAAATGTGGAATTGTTTTTGAATACAATGCTTCCTTTGCCGGAGAGAACACCATTATCCACAATTTTTATACGACCAGAACTTTCCACATTCAAAACACCTGAATATGCTATATCCACTTTTGCGTAATTAACAAATGTGGCTTCCAAATTCACATTGCCGGAAATAAGAAAATAATTGCTGTTATTCATCAACACAATTTCACGCAACGCTTTCCCTGAATGCCAATCAAACAGACCAGAAGCAACAATGGCTCGCTGCTGGTTGGCATAATATTCCGTCGAAGAAGATAGGCGCGTATTATCTGAAACAAAAATTTCCATCTCAGCAAAAACAGATCTCTCAATGGAAGAGGAATAGCCAAGATTCTGATTATTTAGCAAACCACCGGAAATCGTGCCTAAGTACGCCACAGGGACATTGGTATGCCCAGT
>JAITXH010000170.1 GCA_031284845.1 Puniceicoccales bacterium
CTGCCGCCGAGCGCGTGTCTGTGCATGTTCGCCGGGGCGTTGTTCTTTTATGTCGCCGGGAAACGTTACGCGAAATCCGGCACACGCGGCAATTTGCTCTGGGTTGAATGCCTTGAGCCCATTTGTGCCGGACTCATTACCGGTGCGGCTCTCATTGGCATAGGAGATGCCTTGTGCAAAGTTATCCTGAAATGATTTTTATGCTGGCGTGGATTTTGGCCCGCCATTTGCTATAAACTTCAAGGAGAGCAAGTGAACACTTGTCATCAGACCCACCAACCAAATACATCACACACACCATGAAACTCATCGTTGCCATCATCAAGCCATTCAAACTTGAGGAAGTAAAAGCCGCCCTTGCCGACATCGGCATTGAGGGCATGACCGTTACCGAGGTCAAGGGGTTTGGCCGTCAGAAGGGCCACACTGAAATCTATCGCGGAAGCGAATACACCGTGGACTTTTTGCCCAAGGTAAAGCTCGAAGTCGCGGTGGATGACGCCGAAGTGGAGAAGGTTATCGAGACCATTACTGTGGCTGCCCGCACAGGAAAAATCGGAGACGGCAAGCTCTTTGTTATTCCATTGGATTCGGCGGTTCGCATTCGCACTGGGGAAAGTGGTCCCGACGCGCTGTAGTTCCTTACCTCCGGATATCCCCGGAGGTAGTTTTTTGCACACAAAAATTTTGTGACTGTCACATTTTAGTTTGACGAGGTCGAAATTTTGCGCAGGGTGGGCGGTCTTATGGCAAGACAACACCGATTCAAATCACTCTCCAACGACGCCGTATATCACTGCATCTCGCGGACGATTAACGGCGAATACCTCTTCGACGACGAAGCGAAGGAAATTCTGCGAAAACACCTGCACCAGGCAGCGGAGTTCTCCGGAGTCAAACTCGTCACCTACGCACTCATGACGAACCACTTTCACGTCGTGGTGCGGATTCCCGAACAGGGAAGCGTCAGCGATGACGAACTGATTCGCCGATATAAAGTGCTCCACCCCAAGACCACCGAGTGGTCGGAGGTTCAACTTGGAATGCTCGAAACCATACTCAAAGCGGGCGGCGACGAAGCCAGGAAGCTGCGCGAACGCCTGCTGCGGCGTATGAACAATCTTTCCGAGTTCATGAAAACCTTCAAACACCGCTTCGCCGTCTGGTTCAACAAGAGCCACAAACGATTCGGACACCTCTGGGCCGAACGCTTCACCAGCACCATTATCGAAGGGAATCACCACCACGCACTACAAGTGGTCGCCGCATACGTGGACCTGAATCCAGTTCGGGCGGGCATAGTCAAAGACCCGAAAGACTACCGTTGGAGCGGTTACGGCGAGGCCGTGGCCACCGGCGGCACGATGCTTGGAGGTCTGCGTTCGGTGCTCCCCGATGGCGATACGCTCGAGGACGCCACAGTGCTGGCTAACTACCGCATGAAGTTGTTCGGCAAGGGAAGCGAGGCGAAACGCGGCGATTCCAAAGCCGCTAAAATTTCTGCGGAAGCCTTTGCGAAAGTCGCAGGAGCCGACGGGCACTTGAATGTCGCTGAACACCTTCGTATCCGAATGAGTTGGGTAACTTGGGGTGCTGTGATTGGCGGAGAACAATTTGTCTCGGAACATCTGAAACAATATCGTCTCCGCGAAAAACGTCGGCATCACATTAAACCTCGTCCGTTTGAAGCGGGGAAGACCGAGCCGCTCACCGATCTTTTCGCGATGCGCAGTCGCAAGTGAGAAGACCAACCCTCAACAAATATAGAAAGTGTCAAATAAAAAGTGACAGACACATTTCATTTAGACGCGCCTAAAATCTAAACAGATTCTTTCAGAGTAAACGGCGGACTTCCGGAAAAAGAACATCCGCCCAAACCCGATAACCGGATTTCGTTAAATGAATGAAATCCGCCATAAACTCTTTGTTGATTCGTCCATCGGATAACAAAAACACCGACCCCGTATCCTTGTAGAAAATCCGCTTCCCATCCGCAAAACCGGAAATGGCCGCATTCACCCGCGAATTTATCTTCCGGCGGAAATCATCCGGAAATTCTCCCCGCGGGAGAATCCCCAATAACAAAATCCTGGCACTAGGTCTATGCCTCTGAATCTCATCTACAATTATACGAATGTTCTCTATGACCGGAGAAAAATACGGGATGTCATTCGTCCCAATCAATACCACGAATAATTTTGTGCCCGACTTCCCATCTAAAAAACCATTTTGCAAATGCCAGAGAAGGTGAGTCGTGTGGTCTCCACCGAATCCGGCATTGAGGGCTTTTACCCTAACATCCAGCGGGGCAAACTCTTTCTCCCAAACTTCCCGCCCGGCATCTTCCCATTTATGCGTGATGGAATCCCCGAAAAAAACGACATCGTAGGAGTTCTCCCGGATACGGCGGACAAGCTCCTCGTGCCGGGGCATCCACCAGAAAACTTTCGTTCGTGGCCGTCCAATGCCGGGGGCCATTCTTCTCCACACAAACACCGCCGTCGCAATCCCCAACCCCAACAACGTTCCTAAAAAATAGATAAATCGGCGACGCGGTATTTTCATCCGAACGGGTGGTTGTTTGTTTTCGTTAAGTTGAAATTTTACGAGTAAGTCCCCAAAACTATCCTATGTAAATCCAGTGGTCAAAATCCCGTGATCTCTCCAATAATTCCGGACTCCTCTGAAGGTTCACGGGATTGCGCCACAAATGATTTACGACACAATTTCTCCAGAGCTAAGACGCCGACTCTTCACTTTTCGTTGTCGTCGGGCTGGCGACATTTTTTTTCTCCACGCTCGAAAGCGTTCCCGCTTCGGACACCGGCGAGTCAAACGCGGCACCGGGAACAAATTTCCTCGGACGCCCGCGTTTACGGGGTCCCGGAGCTGTCGCGTTCTTTAAGCGGTCGGCGGCGATTTTCTTCAACTTGGCATCGCGTTCACGCAACTTTTCCGCTTGCGGCGTGGCTTGCCAACGGCGGAAATCGTCGCCGAGGAAAACACCCGTCCAATTAAGAACTTCGCTTTGCGGAGCGCGTTCGTCTTTTGCAAAAGTGACCCCGATTTCTGCGGCAAATGCGCTCAATTGGCGAAGTTGCGCGGCCCGCCCGAAGGTGCGCATGAACCAGCGCCGCGCCTGCCCAACAGTCCAGAGCAACGGCTTCGCGTCCGGCGAATCGGCGGCGGCGTTCGTTTTTTTGGGTGTCTTTTTGGATGAATTGGCGGTGCTGCGCCCGTGGCGTTCGCCCTTCACCGGCGGCCTGCTGCGCAACGCGATGGCAAACTCCTGCCGTTCGTATTCGGTGAACGGAATTTCGCGGCGCCGACCCCGTTTCCCGGCGGTCCGGTAATGCTCATCCGTGAAGCGGTGTTTGAGTTGACTTACGTATTGTTTCGTGATGCCGAACTCGTTGGCAATAATTTGCATCTCGCCACGTTTTACGCCTCGGGCGAGGACCTCGGTGATGCGCGCCCGAATCGCTTCAATGCGGGCAATTTTTTCTTTGTCAGTTAAAATGTTTGCGGTCATGTGCGGCAGAAAAGCAAAAAGCAGACGATGTGAAACATAAAAACGGTTTTCGGACAAAAAATGTTTTCGGCTAATCTTTTGCCGCATCTGCCACGAGCGCCGATGGAGCTTCGGGGGCGATGGCCTCGGCTACGGAGTATTCGGGGCGGAAGTCCGGGCGTTTCGCAAAGCGAATCGAACGCCGCCCATAATAGGTGCCGTAATACTGGGCGTTGGTGTCCACCCAATTGCTGACCTTCAAAAGTTCTCCGGGCGTGAGTTTGATTTTGGCGTGACTCTTCGCGAGCTTCGCGGCGCGGGCTTGCGCGGCGTTGTCGGCGAGTTGGATGTCCGGCGCAAACATGGCGACGAGCACCGAAGCGTAGGAGCCAACCGAGCGGGCAGGGAGGTAATGGATGTTGCCTTGCTTGGGATGATTTTCGCCCATGATGGGTCCGAGAAGTCCGCGATCAAAACGCCCGCGGCGGCGCTCCGGAACGAGGTTTTCGTAGGAGGTGTTGAAGAGATTCGTGAGCGTGCCGGAGAGGTTTAACTTGCCGGAAGGATTGTCGCCCGCGTGACAGGAGACGCAGTGCTTGTCCCAGACGGGCTGCACGTCGCGGGCGTAGCTGAGTGTGCGGGGGGCGGTCTCGCCGGGTTGGGCGAAGGGAACTTCGGCCTTGCGCTTCATGGCGATCGGAGTGGCGCGAACGGCGCTGCCGGGAGATTGCGCGGTGCTCTCGTGGCAACCCACACAACTGCGCACTTCGCCGGGCATGTAGTTGACGTAGGTGCGCTCGGTATGCACGGCGCGGTAATTGGCATCGAGAGCCTGAAGGAAGATGTTGCGCCCGGCGGGGACAACAAAGCGGGCGGAGCCGTCGGCCTCGACGGTGACGATGCCGTGTTGGATTTTCAGACCGAGGTGGGTGTCTTTGGTGATGACGGCGTGTTGCTGGTCGTATTCGTCGCCGCTGTAAGTGCGACGGGCACCCCAGGGGCGGGGGACTTGCTCAAGGACGCGGAGATACTTGATGGAGCCGGGGGCGACGCTGTTCGGGGAGGCGGGGATGGCCTGGTGCATCCGGTAGGAGAGCTGGTAATCGTGGGGCTGATTGGTGGAGGAATTCATGCCCTTATAGACGTCGGTGACGATGCACTCGGCGAGGCCTTTGGCGGCGAGTTCTTCGTTGGCGTTTTCAGGGAGAAGAGGGGGCGTCTTGCGCGGAACGAGGGGGATGGGGCGGAAGCTGGAAATGGTGGCGGCGTTGTAGATGGGGGCGACGGTGCCGTTGTTGCCTTCGCTGAGAAGGTAAAGTTGGTAGGCTTTGGC
>JAITXH010000060.1 GCA_031284845.1 Puniceicoccales bacterium
GCGGTCAACACGCCGACGCGCCAACCGAAGCAGGCCGCGCCGAGGAGCGTGAAGAGGTAGATGGGCAGAAGCATTCTGCCGCCGTTGGTGGCGAGGTGGGTGAGTTGCGGCAGGGCGAGGTTGCCTGCCACGAAGGCTGCGCTCCAGAGATAGAGGGCTTGTTGGCGCCAGCGGAGTGCCGGAATTGCCAGAGTGGATGTTGCGACAAGTGTGTTCATGCGGTTGGTATTGGTTGGATGGTTGGATTGGATGAGTCGGTGAAGACAGAAACAGGAAACCCCTGTCGTCGGAAAATGTTCCGGGATTTTTCCGGATGGAGTTTTTTTTACATTCAAGCAAAAAACTCGCTGAAATATCTTTCATTTTCTGAAACATTGCGTAAAAGGCGTAGCGATTTGCTGCAATCCGAAATTTTTATGACAACAAGAAATACAGAAGGAGGTGCGATTCCGACTGGTGAACACCACCACCGACACCATCACTATCGCCACCATCGTTCGCGTTCCAACTCGAGCGATGGTTCACGTTCCCGTGGACGGAATTCAGATTCGGATTCTTTTGAAAGCGTCGAACGACAACGTATCTCGCTTTCTTCTGATGTCACATTTCCTGTGCGGGTAATTCAAGACGAAGGCATCCCCATTACCGTTGTTCTCCCTGAAAACGATACCACATCGTATCACGACTCCGATTCCGGCGACGGTTCCCGCCATCGCCATTATCATCACCATCACTACCATTCTTCGTCGGAAAACCGTCACAGTGGACACCACGGGCACCTGTCGCACCACGCCCGTTCCGAAGACGAAAACGAATTCAGCAGGAAATCCCGTCACGACTCCGATGAGATGCCTGCCCAACCTCCTTCCGGCATTTTCGGCAACGGGCTGCGTCAACGCCTCGCTGCCTGGTTTCCGCGCTCGGTCTCCGACGAACCTTCCGTTAGTCGCAGAGAAAAAATTGTCGGAGTCCTCGCCGCGGCCGCGTTAGTCGTGCCCGCCGTGCTCTACGGAGCCGTGCAACTCGAAGTTCAGTTCTTATCTCTGGGCATTTCGGCGGCGGCGTTTCTCTTTCTTTTCCTACCGGTATTCGACGGAGGGAAATCGAACACGGCGCTTGATTCCATAAAGGCATTGGTGCGGTTTCCTTTGTTTTGGTTGGGCTTGCTCTTATTTGCGCTCATGGCCTGTCAGGGCCTGAACCCGGAGTGGACTGTGATTGTGCGCACCTACACCATGCGCCTGTTTCCGGAGGCGCAGCATATCCATTGGTTGCCCACGGGCGTGGATTCGCCGTTCGACATGGACCGGCGCCCCGGCGGCATGAACGCCTTTCGGCAAATGATTATCTTCGGTGGGCCGTGGCTGCTTCTCTGCGCGTTGTGGGCGGGCATTCACCGCCGCAGGGCTATCGTCGGAATCGCCTGGGGCGTGCTCACCGTGGGCTTCGTTCTCGCCGCATGGGGCGTGCAAATGCGCATCACGGGTCAACAACACCTCGGCCCTTACAACACGCTCAACACCTCGTTCTTCGCCACGTTCCTTTACCAAAACCATGCCGGCGCGTGGCTTTCTTTGCTCTTCGGTTCCGCCCTCGCACTTACGTTTTGGCACTGGGGTAAGAGTGCCACCGTGAGCGCTTCCGGCGGGCCGCACCTGCTCAGCGCGGGCCTCGCGCTGTGCCTCGCGTGCGCTTCGGTTTGCACGTTGAGCTTTGGCGGTATGTTCTCTCTCGGCACACTGCTCTTCGTCGGTGCACCCGTCGGCGTGCTCTGGACGCTTTTCCGCAAGGGCGTTAATCTCAATGCGATCATCGGCGGCGCGGTGGCTGCTGCCATGCTCGCATTTCTGGCCTTTGTCTTTTTTGAGACCACCAACCTGCAGGAAACTGAGGCCAAGCTTTCCCGAAAATTCAAACTTGTCGAAAATGCGAGAATAGATGACCGCGAGCCGTTCCGCCGCGCCACATGGAGCATGGTTGAATTTAAGGATTACGAGAAAGTCTGGACGGGCTGGGGCGCGGGTTCCTACCGCTGGACATCCCCCCATTTTTTCAAACGTATCAAGGAGTTTCGCCACAGAGACGGCTCCTTTGAACGCGCCAATTACGCCCATTGCGATTGGTTGCAAATGCTCGTTGAGTGGGGCGTCGCGGGCGTCGCGCTGGTTGCTGCCGCATTTCTCTGGATGGCTGCGTGGCTTCTCCGGCGCCTGCGCCAGTGGTCGCCTGCGACATTTGTCCTCGCCCTTGCGCTCGTGCTTTTTATCGGTCACGCCTCGATGGATTTCCTGAACTACTCGATGCCGGTTCTCAGTCTCGTAGCTTTCACCGCCGTTGCAGCAGCGCGCTTCGTTTTGCCCCGTTCCAAAGCCGCCGCGAAACAGTACTGACGCTTCGGGAAAGGGAAGTTCACCGATAAGACTTATAGGGCGTATGGAACGTATCGCCACCCCCTTCACTTGCCCTGTCGGCCTGCCGCCCTATAAGTCTTATCCTCCGCAGTGGTGCCCCTCTTTTTGCCCTCCTCCATCCATAACCCTTCGCTGGGGCTGAAAACTTGCCTTCACTCGCATCCCCTGACCCCATTCTTAATCCTTAATCCTCAATTCTTAATTTTTTTCCTCCCGCCTCCCGATTGACAACCCTCTGCAAAACTCACACAACCGCCGCTCCTATTTTGGCTCATGACCTCCGGTGAACAGCAATCCAAGCTCATAGACATTCTGCGCTTTCCGCTCATGGTGGCGGTGCTTCTCACCCACATAGATTTTCCCTACGCTGGCTGGGAAGGCAGCACCGCATGGTTCCTCTACACCGCCCTTAACCGTATCCTCGGCTGCGTCGGCGTCCCGCTTTTCTTTTTCATTTCCGGTTACCTCTTCTTTCGCAAAACCACCGCCACCCACCCCACCGCCGCCAGCTTCCCCATCTCGCTCTGGCTCGAAAAAATCCGTAAACGCACTCGAACCCTCGTCGTGCCCTACTTCCTCTGGATCACCGCCTGGCTCCTCTTCTACTACGCACTCTATCATTCGCCCGCCGCCCGTTTTCTGGACAAAGGCGTCCCTTACAGCACAGACTACGTCCTCCACGCCTACTGGGGCGTCCAGTTTCAACTTGGCGATTTCGCCGCCTTCCCGCTTCTCCGCCAATTCCACGATTGGCTCGGCGAACAATGGACTTCCGCCTC
>JAITXH010000080.1 GCA_031284845.1 Puniceicoccales bacterium
ACCGGGCCGGATGCTCTAGGTATTCCCCGATTCGTTAAAATTCTTGATTTATCGCACAAAAAGGGCGCATGATGCCCATCACTTCTTCATTCACCACCATGCCAGCACCACAAAGAACATCAGGACAGCCCCCGACGCGACCCGCGCCGAATACATTCCGCCCGGCTCCTCAAGGATACTCCAACTCCACCATCTACGTCAAAAAGAGTGGTGGCATTGGATGGGGTCTCATTGTCTTCCTTTTGCTCATCACAGGGGGGGTCGGCTACGCCATCTACGCCAAAATATCCTATGACAAGGCGCTTAAAATCGCTAATGAACAGCACGTCACAGGCTCAATCTACTCCCTGCCTGAAATCGCACCCGACCCGGAAAAGGAAGAGATTCTGCCCCCTCTAGACACGCCCGTTTTTGATGAAGGCGACTTTCACTTTCTCCCAGATAAAGAGCCTGATATTCCGGAACCTCCCAAGCCCGCAGGCGGCAATCCGACCGGCACACCGAAAAAGCCAAACGAGATCCCAAAAAATCTCGTCCGCAAAGAGATTTCCCACACTACGCCCGGTGTCGCGGGCATCCCCGAGGACCGCGTGGTGGATGTTCTTTGCGTTTACACCTCACAGTATAAAGTGCGCTACGGTCGCGACAGCGCGACAGAGCTTCTGAAGCGTGTCTCAGGGTTCTTTGAGGAGTCCAACAAAAAATACCAAAGTCAGGGGACTAACACAGCCGTGCGTCTGATCGGGCTTGTTGAAATAGATTATTACGATTCTTACATGGTAAACGACCTCAACCATTTGAGCAGGGGAAAAATTTACACCTACGGCGGAGTCTCTACACATGACCTGCGCAGTCAGTTTGGGGCAGACATGATCGCGCTGCTCGGCACCAAGGGCGGCGGCGGAGTCTCCAACGGCAATGCGTTCTTCATCGTCAAACGCGGTGGTGGCATCTTTACCCACGAGTGCCAGCACGCTTACGGCTGGGGCCATGGCGAGCAACTACCCGATGGCAAAGGAGACGACGTCTCCAAGCTGGGCAGGAATGCACCCGGGCGCTCAAGCTGGATGCCGTCCAAGGTGAAAAGCAACACCGTCTACGTAGAATATCTCAACACTGGTAAGAACTGATAGTCTCTACTTCTCCCTTGACAGCGGTAGCCGCGCAAGCAGCATCCCGCCCCCTTCCCTTTTTTTTACTCACGCCAGAGTAGCTCAGTCGGTAGAGCGCGGGACTCATAAGCCTAAGGTCGGCGGTTCAAATCCGCCCTCTGGCACCAATTTCGCAAGAAACAAGCCTGGCACCCGGGCAAGCGTTTATTCTTTTCAGCGTCCCCCTTTTTTTCCACGCTTGCGCCCCATCATGTCCAACACAACCGACGTCATCGTCGTAGGCAGCGGAATCGCCGGGTTGAGCTTCGCGCTCAAGCTCGCCGCCAAGGGGTGGAGGGTCTCTCTTATCACCAAGAAAAACAGCGCCGAGTCCAACACGAATAACGCTCAGGGCGGCATCGCCTGCGTTACAGACTCCGGGGATGATTTCGAAGCGCATATCCGCGATACCCTCGAAGCTGGCGACGGATTATGCGACGAAGCTGCCACCCGCGCCATCGTCGAGACTGCGCCGGCACGCATCCGTGAACTCGTGGAAATCGGTGTCGCCTTCTCCCGCGCCGAGTCCGGCAAATTCGATTTGGGCCGCGAAGGCGGGCATTCGCACAGACGCATCCTCCACGTCAAAGACCTCACCGGAGCAGCCATAGAGGAAGCCCTGCTCGCCGCTGTCGCACGAGACTCCCGCATCAGCGTCTACGAGCACTTTCTCGCCATAGACATCATCACATGCGCCCGGCATGTCCCCCGGGACGGCACCCCCAACGCCGTGCTCGGCCTTTACGCCCTCGACACCCGGCAAGGGCGCGTTGTCACCTTGCGCGCCCCAGTTGTCGTGCTCGCCACTGGCGGTATCGGGCAGGTATATCGCTTCACCACCAATCCCGGCATCGCCACGGGCGATGGCGTCGCCATGGCCTGCCGCGCCGGTGTCCCGGTGTCCAACATGGAGTTTGTCCAATTCCACCCCACGGCCCTTTACACCCGGGACGGTGACCGCTCGCTCATTTCCGAAGCGGTGCGAGGCGAAGGCGCTATCCTGCGCGACTTTGACGGCAATGCCTTCATGCCTCGCTACCACCCGCTCGCCGATCTGGCCCCGCGCGATATCGTCGCCCGTGCCATAGACAGCGAAATGAAAAAAAGCGGTGCTCCCCACGTCTGGCTCGACATACGCGGGCGCGATGAAGCTGCTCTCCAAAAGCGTTTCCCGCACATTTTCGCGACTTGCCTTCGGCACGGCGTCAATATGGCCAGCGATCTCATCCCGGTCGTCCCCGCCGCGCATTATCTCTGCGGCGGCGTCTGCGTGGATCTGCAATCCTGCACCGCTCTGCCCGGCCTTTACGCCTGCGGTGAAGTCGCCTGCACTGGCCTGCACGGTGCAAACCGCCTTGCCTCCAACTCCCTTCTGGAAGCCATCGTGCTCGCCCACAACGGCGCACTCTCCGCCGATAGTTACCTGCGCACCGGACACACCTGCGACACTGCCGTGCCTGACTGGGTGGACGGCAACCTGACGGACAGCGACGAGCGCGTCGTCCTCACGCACAACTGGAGCGAATTGCGCCGGACGATGTGGGACTACGTGGGCATCGTGCGCACCACCAAGCGCCTCCTGCGTGCACAAAATCGCATCCAGGCGTTGCAACAGGAGATCAACGAATATTACTGGAATTTCAAAGTTGAGCCTGCGCTCATCGAGTTGCGCAACCTAGCGCTAGTCGCCGGGCTTATAGTCCAGTGCGCCTTGGCCCGCCGGGAGAGCCGCGGTCTGCATTACACGCTAGACTATCCAGCGAAAGCCGTTGGAGCGCCGCAAAACACCGTCCTCGGCCAAGTCACCGGATTCCCGTAAAAACGGATGGGCGGAGAACTCCTGCCCGTTCCATTTCTCATCATGGCATCCGTCGCAGTTTCCTGTAAAAAACTTCCTCCTCCCGCTTCAGCACGCGGCGGCAAGAATTATCCACTCCTGCTTGCAAGTCAGTTTCTAGGTGCCTTTGCCGACAACGCCATCCTCATGCTCATTATCGGCCCGCTCACTTGGCTGGCCCGCGAGGGGCAGCTCACTCAGGAAGCACTCCGCTCTGCAAACACGTTTTACACCGTGCTGCTTTTTGTGCCATGCGTGTTTTTCTCGCCGCTTGCCGGGTATCTGAATGACCGCTTCGCCAAGACCACATGCCTTGTCGGCGGCAACGCGGTAAAACTCTTTGGTGCCGCTCTGTGCGCGGCGAGTCCCCTTTTGGGTGAATGGGCGCAAGGCACCGGTTACTTCATTATCGGCGCGGGGACATGCCTCTACGGGCCGGCCAAATACGGGATTTTACCAGAGATACTGCCCCGTGAAAAACTCGTCCGCGCCAACGGCACCGTGGAAATGCTTACGCTGCTGGCCATCCTCACCGGTGTCATCGCCGGCTCGCTCCTTGCGGACAATTTCAACGGGCGGATGCTCATCCCCTTCTTCATCCTCAACGCCGTCTATATGTGCTCGCTCCTGCTCAACACGTTCATGCGGCGCACAGCAGAAGATGCAACGGTGCGCCTGAGGAAAAGCATCGTTGCCTTTGCCAACCACATCCGCGACTTGACCTTCTCTCCGCGTCTGTGCCGGATGTTGATCGGCTCAGCGCTCTTTTGGATAGTCGGGGCAGCCATGAAAAGCCACTTTCAGCCCTGGGGACTGGAAGTGTTGAGATTGCAGGATAACACAGAGATCTCGCTCCTCCTGCTGACACTGAGTCTGGGCGTCATGGGAGGCGGCGTGACCGCAGGCCGTCTGCATAAGGTGGGCGATTTGAGCAAAGCGCCCCTGTATGGTTTCGCCATGGCGGTGACATTCGTGCTGGCGTGGTCGGCGGGAAGCACGGACTTCTGGCTCTCCCCGCAGTTGATGCTGTTCGGGAAAGCACTGGTTGTGCCCATCGCCCTGCTCGTCGCAGGTGCCGGTTTTTTTGCCGGCCTCTTCCTCATCCCGATAAACGCCGCCCTTCAAGCAGAGTCGGATCCGGCAAAAACGGGCAAGACCATCGCCGTCCAAAATCTCTTCGACTATCTGGGCATGTGCCTTGCAGGTGCATATTTGTTTGCAGGCAATAAGCTAGGTGTGTCGCCCAGCGGCATTTTCCTTGGCATGGCTCTGGGGACGGCTGCCGTGTCCAGCGTCTTTATCCTCAAAAAACGGTCCACCGACCCGCATCTCTTATAAGGGTATTATCATGAAAATATGCCGCTTGGATGAAAACCTTGTAACCCGGCCCGGCTTTACGCTGTTATTGCTCCTAAGGACACTCTTCGTTAAACGCACAAACAATGTATAGACCACCGCCCAAAAAGCCGATTCGACCGATTCCAATTGCGAATCAAGGCCGGAAACCTGCTTCCGCCAATACCCCTTCGCCGACGCCGGGCGGTAACCTTCCGGCATGCGACATCCCGCCCCCCGCAGAACCTGCGCCCAAACTCGGCATCCGCCGTTCCGCGCAATCCGCCACCCCTTCGCCCGCACAGCCGGAGACCCGATTTGCCACCTCACCGGAGACCACTAAGAACATTTCGCCCAATCCTGTTGCCCAAACTCCACGCCCGGCCCAACAAACCCGAAATCCCGATAAAGCCACGCACCCGGCAGAAGCATCCCGGCCCGCCGCGCCGGAACGCGAGCCAGCCCCCCAACAGCAGCATCCCCAGCAGCAGCATCCCCGGCCAGCGGCAGAGACGCGCAGATTCCGAATGAGGGCACCCAGCCGCCAGCGGCGCACAATCATCATCGAAGAAGATGCTTCGTCCCCCTGGAAGATCCCTACCCTCCTCCTTTTCTTCATCCTGCTCGGCGCAGGCGCATACTTCTACCTCAACCGCCCCGATTCGCCGCGAACAGCCCTCTCGCAGCCCGCAGCCAAGCCGACACCTGCTCCAAACACAACCCAGCCGTCTGTCGCGGCACCGCCAGAACAACCCGAAGTCGTGAACCTTACTGAAATAGAATCCAACCCCGAAAAAGACGGTCCGCTCCCAACTCCCGTGTTTGTCTTCGAAGAACCCGAAGATGAAGCGCCTGTGCAAGAGGAAAAAGCAGAAGTCAAAACCGAGCCTTTCGTCTCCAAGCTCCCTGAAGTCAAACCGCGCAAATACGAAAAGCCCTCCATGCTCGACCTCGAAGTTTGGGACAAGATCCGCGCCTCGCGCCAAAGCCCACTCCCCGTCCCACTCGGCGACACCAATGCCGAGCGGCAAGCGCTCGCCACCCTTGTTTCCCAGTACAGCAGTATCCCACCGGAAAAGACTGTCGCCAATCCGAACGCGAACATCTTTCCCGGTGCCGTCCCCGCCGAAGCCAAACGCGTCCGCCTCACACTCAACCTTTCACGCGAGGTCCAAGGCTGGCAAAGCACTGGCGCTTACGCTGCGCCCGGCGAACGCATCACCGTCCGTCTCAACCCGGCGGACATCAGCCTCGGCCTACGAGTCATCATCGGATGCCACACCGACGATCTTTTCCAATCAAAACGTGAAATCTGGAAACGTTTCCCCCGCATTTCCCGCTCCTTCGCCTTAAACAGCGTCTCTACGGAAATCGCCAACGCATTCGGAGGAAGTATCTACATAGACATCCCCGCCAGAGCCAGAAATAGCGGACGCCTGCGCGTGGAAATCCTCGGTGCCGTCGAAGCTCCCCTCTACGAACTCGGCAAGACTACACCCGAACAGTGGAAGCACATCCGCGGAGCACCTGCCCCATGGGCCGAGCTTGTATGCCGCACCATCTCGTTAAGTGTCCCATCAGAGAGCATACGTAAGCTGGAAGATCCCGAAATACTCATGCGCCTCTGGGAAAAAATCATAGACGATCAGGATTGGCTCGCCGCCCTGCCCCGGCGCAAACACGCTCCGGAACGCCTCGTGCCCGACGTGCAAATATCGGGCGGCTTCATGCACAGCGGTTACCCCGTCATGTGCCACATGGGCAGCGCATGGGCCATGACAAGCCATGAAAGGCTCACCACAAAAGGCGACTGGGGCTTCTTCCATGAATTCGGGCACAATCGCCAACGCAGCGAATGGACGTTTGACGGATTCGGCGAAGTCACCTGTAACCTCTTCGCTCTTTATTGCATGGAGACGATCGCGGGAAAAAAATACGGTGGAAGAGACGATCTTGATGAGCACCTCCGGAACAAGCTTGCCGACCCCGTGCGAAACGATCTTCCCGATGATAACCTCGCTGTCTATGTGCCCGTAATCCGCAGCTTCGGTTGGGAACCGCTCCGCAAGACATTTGCCGAATATTATAAAAACCACCAATACCTGTTCATTTCTGATGTGCGCAAACGGGAGATCTTCGTGCGGCTGTGGTCAAAGAACACAAAGGCCAACCT
>JAITXH010000118.1 GCA_031284845.1 Puniceicoccales bacterium
TTGGCGATGTCGGCGGGGCAGAGCGCGGCGAGGAAGTCGGGGAGGTTTTCGGCGTAGTTGGCGGATTGCTCGGCGACGGTGGAGAGGGTGAAGCCGACGCGCTTGGCTTCGATGACGCCGACGGGTTTGCGGTCAACGAGGAGCAGGTAATCGCAGGGGCCGGTTTTGAGCGGGACTTCGCGGAGGGCGATGCCGCGTGCGGCGGAGGGGTTGTGCGCCTTGTAGTCCTGCACTACCCATCCCGCAGCGGCGAGTTGCGCGTCTATTTGCTGGCGGGCTTGGGCTTCAGGGGATGGCGGCATGTTCGGGGTCGGCTATAAGCAAGCGGTGAGAAAACTAAATTACAAATTGCGAGCGGGAGACGTCGGTGCCGTTGAAGTCGGTGGCGCTGCCGGTGCCGTCGGAGGCGTTGACGCGGGTGGTCTCGCCGGTGCCGTCGGTGGGATCGGTGCCGTCGGTTTTTCGCGGGCAGTCGCACGTAGCGCTTCGTCAAAAAGAGACTCAAGATTCATCTCGGCAATTTGCCGCTGAAAGGCGTCGTCCGAAAGCAAACGCAACACCGCCGGATGCGTGATGAGCTTCTCAATGTCGCGCTTGAAAACCAATTCGCGAATCTCCGGGTCTTGCGTCAACGGGTAAAACGCAGGGTCGGTGGCGATGGCACGGATGGGCTGGAGTCGCTGCAAACGTATCAACGCGCCCGGCGTGTTTAGCACCTGCAAACCCTTTTCCAAAGTGCGCCGCGTGTGCGTGGGCAACGGGTTCCACGTCCGCAACCAGCCCGCGCCGCGACAAAGCGCGAGCGAGTTTTTCAACACGACAAGCTGCGTGAGCACACGATGCGTGCTGCCTCCTTGCGTGGCCCGCGTGTTGTCCAACCATATCTGCGCGATGGAGCCTGCGGCGGCGAGCAACAGGAAGCCCACCACGCTCCAGAGCACGCCCGTCCAGCAGCCGACGACGGCACCGAGCACGGGATTTTCCACCTCGCCCATGTGACTGGGAAACCGGCTGCGCCCCAGCCGCCAAAGCACAGCAAACGCGCCCAGCCAAAGCAAACTGCCGAGCAGCAACATGCCGCACACGCCGCGCATGAGCCACGGCACCATGCTGCCGTGCAGCACCCAGTGCCCGAAGCCCGCGCCAAACACCCACGCGCCAAAAATCGCAAACGGCAACGCCACCGTCGGTGCCAATTGCCGCAACGGGCCACGCCAGTAACCATGCCGCGCACCGATGAACATCACGACCACCATCACCAAAAAACAGCCGCACAAGACGGTCTTGCTACCGGAGACGGGCGTGACGGCGAGGATGGCGGCGAAGGCGGCGGGCATACGGATTTGTCGAAAGATTGGTCCTTGAATATCGGATACGAAGTGGAAAGACGAAACGGTGTCTTATTCCGGCAAGGAGGCGGTCTGTGCAACCCCTTTTTGCCGTCGCGCCAAAAAACTTGCAATCGCGCTGATGCCTCCTAGGGTGCCGCGCCGTTGCCACTTTAGCTCAGTTGGTAGAGCGGCTCATTCGTAATGAGCAGGTCGTCAGTTCGAATCTGACAAGTGGCTCCAGTTTTTTGGGGAAGTAAGAATTAAGAGGTAAGAACTAAGAAGTGGACGGGACGGCACCGATGCCTAATCCCCAATCCCTCATCCCAGATTCCTCATCTCTCACCCCAATCCCTGATGCCCGATGAAGATTTTCCGTGAAATCAGCGGATGAAAGACCAAAGATTCTCCCTCTGACGCTATACAACCGCGCATCTATGCCATACGTCCTTCATCATCCTCTTTGGCTCCTCGCCTTGCTTTTGCTCCCGCTCATATTCTGGGCACGCGGACGCCGCCAAGTCGCCGCGTGGGTCATCCCGTTTGCCGCCGCGTGGCACCGCCCCGCCGCCGCCAGCCCATCGCGCCTGCCGGTCTTCTTCGCCGCCATCGGTGCCGTCCTGCTCACCGTCGCGCTCGCCCGCCCGCAACGCGTCGAAGACCGCCGCACCGTCAACAGCCAGGGCTACGACCTCATGCTCGCCATTGACCTCTCCACCTCGATGCTCGCCGAAGATTACGAGCGCGACGGCGAGCGCATCAACCGTCTCCAGACCATCGCCCCCATCATCAAAGCCTTCATCAACGAGCGCGCCGGAGACCGCATCGGCATCACAGTTTTTGCCGGACGCGCCTACACCCTTGCACCGCTCACACTCGATCACGATTGGCTTGGGAAACAAGTGGAGCGCCTGCGCACCGGACTTGTCGAGGACGGCACCGCCATCGGCGATGGGCTTGGCGTGGCCCTTTCGCGACTCGAGCAAAAAGCGCGTTACAGCCAAAATGCCGCCGATGGCGCGGATAACCCGGAACAGCAAAACCGCCGCCTGGGCGCCTTCATAGTCTTGCTCACCGACGGTGCCAATAACCGCGGGACGCTCACCCCCGCACAAGCCGCCGCCATCGCCAAGGCGCGAGGCATTCCGGTTTATACGGTAGGCGTCGGGCGCGGTGGCGTTGTGCGCATGCCCAGACTCGACCGCGACGGCAAGAAAACCGGCGGTTACATTCCAGTGCAGTCCGACCTCGATGAAAATTCCCTGCGCTATATCGCAGCAGAGACAGGCGGACGGTATTTCCGCGCCGACGCCACAGACACCGTGCAATCGGCATTCAAGGCTATAGATGAGGCGCGCAAAATTGAGTTTCAGGTGAAATCGCAATTGCTCACAACAGAGTTGTTTCTCTGGTTTGCCGGGCCAGGCGCAGCGCTGGCATTGCTGGCCTGCCTCTTGCGCAGATCATTTCGCTCTGGTGAAATCGGGTAGAGTCTTGCCTGTTATTTCAGTTCCAACTTGCGCCGGAAAAACCACTCCAGCGCCGCCAAAAGCAAAAGCACACCCAAAAGCCAAGGTGCAAAGTTTAGCGGTATCGTCTTGAAGGTGGTATTACCCAGCGAGCGCGAAGCCACTAATTCAGGTAAATTGGCCAAATCTTCTTCCCGCAGGAAAATACCGCCGGATGCCTCCGCCATTTCGCGCAGCAAAGGTTCGTTCATCGCAATGTCCACCAACTCCACTTGAGATTCCTCCACGTCAAATGCGAGCACGACTGCTGTGTCGCGCACAGTGTGAAAGGCGTAGCGTCCGGGCACCACCGCAGTCAGTTCCACAGAATACTCGCCTGGACGCTCAGGATTTGACTGCATCCGGCCCTCCGCAGTCTGAATTTTTCCATCGCGGGTCTTCACCGTGACTATGCCCGGCACTTCGGCATCCGTCAGCGGCTCAAAGCCATTCTTGAACAGATGCCCGTTGATACGAACGCGCTCGCCGGTGGTATAGCGGAGCCTCTCGGTCTTCAACCGGGTGAGCGCATCACCTAACATTTTCTGGTTGGAGAGCACCTGGAAAAACTGATTCCAAAGACGGGCAAAATACTTCTCTCCGGTTTTGTGCCGCCAGCGGTAAGTTTGGTTTGTGCCGATGAAAAGGACTTGCCCGCGCCCGTAACTCTGCGTGGTGATGACCGGCATGCCCACGCCTTGCGCCATGCTGCGCCCGGAGGTGGGATCGGCCAAAAGCACTTGCACTCCGGGCCGGGGAGCACCCACCCACGCGGTCCAGGTCACTCCGGGGAATTTTTTCCAAAGTGCGCGGTTTTCTTCGGGTAAATCGGACAACGTCATCAGAGGCGAGTGCTCTCCAGCGGGCGTGAGCGCGAGCGTCACAGGGGCGTCGTAAGTGCTCGAAAATTTCGTCTGCTGTGGCTCGACTGGGAACAACGGGGCGAGCGGCGTGCCTGCATAAAGAGCGGGGAGATGCTTTTCCCCGGCCACGAGCACAATGCCTCCGCCGTTCTTGTCCACCCACTCACGCAACAACTCCATGCGAGGCGTCCCCAAACTTTCCGGGGCGACATCTGCCAGCACGATAACGTCGTATTTGTAGAGTTCGCTTTTGCCGTATGGGATTTCCTGCAAAAAGGATTGTGCGCCGTCGGCCTCAGCCACGCCTTTGTCGCCTTTGACGAGCACGTATTTGATATCGAGACGGCGGTCGCGTTGCACCAGGGAAAAGAGGTAGCGGAAATCCCAATTAGGCTCCTGTTGGACGAGCAGGATTTTTATTTTTTCGTTCACAACGAGCACTTTGGTCTTTGCGACATTACCGCCGCGCACCAAGGCGGCTTCGGCGGGTGGAAGCGGTATCCCGGCCTCGATTTCCACTTCGCCCGTGACGGCGGGTTTATAGCCTAATGCGATTTCCTGTTCGCCGTCGGTGCGTATCTCGAGCATCTGCGTATCCACGACCTTACCGTCAGCCTTCAACTGCACTTCCACTCGCCGCCCGGCCATGCTGTGTGTCTTGATGCGGGCGGTGAAAGTGACGCGCTCTTTGACATTGGTGGTGGCCGGTCCCGAAACCGAGCCGACCATAAGGTATTGCGGGCTGGTGATGCCCACTCCGTAGAGAAAGAGAGGCACGCCATCTTGCTTTGCCACGGCAGCGGCAGATGCGGGCGGAAGCCCCGTGTTGTTCGCGCCGTCGGAGACTACGAGTATGCCCGCGAGCGGCTGCCCGCGCCGGGCATCAAGCACCTGCCGGAGACTGTCTCCTAGCGCGGTGACGTTTTCGGCATATTTAAGGCGCTTGAAAAAATTCACGCGGTCGGTGCGCGATGTGCCGTCATTGAATTCTGCAAGCTTTTTGGCGTCGCGCCCGAAGCCGAGTATTTCGACGTTGGAACGTCCGGCGAGACGCCCCCAGAGATTCATGCGGTCATTGGCGGCAAGCGCCTCAAGTATCTGCGCACGGGAAAGCCGCCGGACGCTGTCGGACTGTGCCGGGGAAAATGTGGCTTTACCAGCATCTGTCGCTGCGATGGCTCCCCGGGCAATGGCGGCGCGGGCGAGGTCGAGCTGGGCCTCGCGGCGGTCTTCTATTCCCATGCTCTTTGATTGGTCGAGAAGGACGACGAAGGGGTGGCGCACCGATTCGTCCACAGTGAGGTGGAGGACAGGTTTCACCAGCAGCAACACGATGAGCGCGAACAGGAATGCCCGCAGTGCCGTCAACACCACGCGCCAACCGGAAGACAGAGAGCTGGCGAACCGGCGGTAACTCCAGATCGTGACGAGGGTGAGCGCGACAAAAAGAAAAAATGCCCAACCCCACCCTATCCCCTCCGACCCCAGTGCCTGATCGAGGGGCGGTGCCGCTCCATCCGGGATTTTTTCGCCGGGAGCGGCCAGAGACAAAAGGATTTTGGTCAACCAGTTCATTGAATGCAGCAATAAGAATGAAGGAATGAGGGTTCGGGCGTAAAGCACGGTGCAAGCCTGCATGTGCCGGGGGAGGCAGAGGAGACTTGTCCGGAATTTTTCACTGGATGCCCAGTGCGATTGTCCTGAATACACCTTGTAGTGCGCAGAACGAAAATCGCAGGTGGCAGACAGCCAAAAGACCGGGCAAAGCCGCTCAAATTCTCATAAAACATGCGGGTTAACACGATTGTTGAGAAAGAAAAACAAGGGAATAGTTCCCGTCTCATTTTGACCATGTGCGTTCGCCCGTATGTTTCAGGAAAGACGGGCAAAGGTGCTTTGCACTCGCGCATCACGCTTGCAGACGCTGCTCGACTTCCTGAACGCTCAGCCCTTCGATTCGCAGGCGTTTTTCATGTGAGGCGCTTCCTGCGACAAGCTCTACGGACTTGCGGGACACGCTGAGTTTTTCTGCGAGAAACGCCACGAGTGCCTTGTTTGCCTTACCGTCTTCAGGGACAGCCTGGAGGCGCACCTTCCAGGCATCCCCCAAGCGCCCGACAAGCTCGCTTTTCGAGGCGTTCGGCACAGCTTTTATCTTCAGCTCACAATGAGGCGTTGCACCCGGCATGGTGAGCGGCTTCTTACGCCAGTGGAAGACCTTTGGCTTTGGCGTTGCGGATGAGCGCGTCGGCCATGTCCGAAGGCGTCTCGGCGACCTCGATACCACATTCGCGGAAAATGGCGATTTTTGCGGCGGCGGTGTCGTCCTTGCCGCCGATGACGGCACCGGCGTGCCCCATGCGGCGTCCGGCAGGAGCGGTGGCTCCGGCGATGAATCCGGCAACGGGCTTTTTGCAATTGGCCTTTATCCAGCGGGCCGCTTCGACTTCGGCGTTCCCACCGATTTCACCGATGAGGATGATGCCGTAGGTGTCGGGGTCGGCGGCGAAAAGTTTGATGACGTCGAGGTGGTTGGTGCCGTTCACAGGGTCGCCACCGATGCCGACGCTGGTGCTTTGGCCGAGACCGCGCGTGGTGATTTGATAGACGGCTTCGTAGGTGAGCGTGCCGGAGCGCGAGACGATACCGACGTGTCCTTTGCGATGGATGTAGCCCGGGGCGATACCGATGCGGCAACCGCCGTTGGAGTGCTCACCGGCACCCGGGGTGACGATGCCCGGGCAGTTCGGCCCGACGAGGCGGGTCTTGGAACCGGCGATGGCGCGTTTGACGCGCACCATGTCTTTGATCGGGATGCCTTCAGTGATGGCAACGACGAGGTCGAGGCCGGCGTCCACGCACTCCAGTATGGCGTCCGCCGCGAAGGGCGGCGGGACAAAGATGGTGGAGACGGTGGCTCCGGTAGCGGCAGCGGCTTCGGCGACGGTGTTGAAGACGGGGACTTTGATGCCGTTGTGCTCAAATGTCTGGCCGCCTTTGCCGGGTGTGACGCCCGCGACGAGCTGTGTGCCGTAGTCGAGGGA
>JAITXH010000141.1 GCA_031284845.1 Puniceicoccales bacterium
GAGTTGCCGCCCGGGCTGTGGAGCGGGCCGGCGGCGGTTTTGAAAATGCTCTCGGCGGCGCGGATTTTGGCGAAGGCAAAGGCGGTGTTGAGCACGGGGTCGGGAGTTTCGAGGCGGAGCTTGTTTTGCCAGTTGGCGACGGCGGCGTGGCGGGCCGCGAGATACGATTCGGAAGAGGCCGGTGGCGTGGCGGGAGAAGTGGGGGTCGGGACTTCGGATACCTTGCTGCCCGTGATAAACAGTGCGCTCGAAACCGTGTCGCCGGGCGCGAGCGTGGTTTCTTTGATGTCGCCGAAAACTGCGGCGATGCCGTAGCTGCCGAACATGCCACGCTTGGCGTCGGTGGTGAAGGTTTTGGGAGTCGCAGTGGCGGCGAGGCGGACAGGGCGGTCGGAACGGTTTTTGAAAGCGTATTCTTCGATGTATGTCGGCGCGTCCACTGAAGGGGAAATCGTTCGCGTGAGGGCAATTTCGTTTTTGGGGCCAAGCTCGCTTTCGATGACGAGCGTGCCTTGCGTGTGGCGGAAACGCAGGACGTTCTCGTCTTTGATTTCCGTGCCGTCCACGACGAAGCGCGGCGAGACTTCCTTGCCGAAGGTCTCCGCCCAGTGGTCGTGGGTGCGGGCACCGGGGCGCGGGTTACTCTTGCGCAGGAGCGGCCAAACGATGGTGCGCTTGAGGACGAGGCCGGCGCGGTCCTTCAAGCCGTAGGTTCCGTAGGTGATGATGGGCGAAATTTGGAGGCCGCTCATCTCGATGGTGTCTGTGTGGCAGGAGGCGCACTGGGCGTTGAAACGTTTCCCCTGTGCGGCTTTGTCGGCGGGGTTGTTGGCGACTTCCCATGTGATGCTATTGGAGTCGGCGAGCTTCCAGCGGGAGGGGATGTCGGGCGCGGGGTCGGCGGCGGACGAAAAGATTGATGTGCCCAGAAAAACGAGAGCGGCAACGGGGAGAACGAGAGGACGGATACTTATGTTCATCGCCGTCGTTCTACCAGCACGCTTGCCCGTCTTTCCAGTAAAATTAGGGCTGACCCGCGAGTGCGGGTAGCAGCTCAGACCTGTTTACAATCTCAGTGAAGCACGCACCTGTTTGGGCAAGCGGGACCATTTCCACGGCCCGCTTCGTTAAGGTCCTTAGTGTCCTTAAGGACGTTAAGGACTTTGGCGGGTGTTTCCGAAAGATTGTAAACTAGCTTTAAGAAAGTTTTCCGATTCGGGCTTTGATGTCGGCTGCAAGGCGGTCCACGAAATTCAAGGTGTAGCTAATTACGTCGAGTGTCTCGTCGTTGACCAATGGCGTAAGATCCATGGCCCATTGGAGGTGCGTGGCTTTGTCCGAAGAGTGCGAGTCGTAAAAGGTGGCATTGGCGAGGCGGCGCCCAATCACCGCGAGGTCGTAGCGCTTGCCGCCTGTGATCTGGGAATCGAAGACTCCGTTGAGGGCGGCTTGCAAGTTGGCAAACGCGCTCACGTCGTGGATTTGCTTATCGGCGTCCACCAGCCAATCGAGGCTGCGCCAGACTTCGCATCCATAGACCTTCTTCGGACGATCGGCCTTGGGCAACTTGCGCAAAGCGGCAATGGCACGCAAGGTGGTGCCGATGTGGGTGTCGTGCTTGTCGGCGGGATTGTGCAGATAGACGACTTCGGGTTTTGCAATCTCAAGGATGCTCAGGATGTCGGCGATGATCCGGGTGTTGGCGGCGTCTTTGACCTGGGCGCTGGTGTAACCGAGTTGGAACACGGCGCCATATTCACCGACATAGGCTGCTTTGCGCTGCTCGCCGGGACGCACGGCGGCGATTTCGGCATCGGTGTATTGGGAGTAGATTCCGGCGCGGGAACTGCCAGCGCCATCGGTGGCAATAACGCCTGTGAACCATTTGTCGCGCTGCCCGAAACAAGACAGAATGCCGTGGACGGCCATGAATTCGAGGTCGTCCTGATGGGCGCAGATGCCCAGGTGCGTCGTGCGTGCGAGTGCTTCGGGGAGCGGTTTGCTATCGGGGACAAAGATGTCCGCATTGGCGTTGGAGAGCTTCATAAGTGTTTTGGCTGATCAGGGAAATGGCCTTACTTTTCCTCTTCAACGATAAAAATGTCCGGACTGCGGCTTGTTTCAGCACATTGCCTAAGGATTTGGGCAGCTATCTGCGGCATGGGGATAAAATTAGATAATTGGCTGATGGCCAACGATGCTTGGAATCAAGTTCTTCCGGATTCCCTTTTTAGGTTTAAGTTTTCCGTTTCCCGTTTTTGATGTGGGCCATGTCCGCTACCACGATCACCACGCCGCTTTTCAGCGGTTTTCAGGGCCGCCATGCAGGTATCCTTTTGCACCCCACTTCGCTGCCGTCAGCGCAAGGGATTGGCACACTCGGGCGGGGCGCGTTCGCCTTTGTGGACTGGATAGCCGACTGCGGGCTGGGTTGGTGGCAGATGTGCCCGCTTGGTCCGACGGGCTACGGGGACTCGCCCTATCAGTGCTTTTCTGCATTTGCCGGAAATCCTTACCTTATAGATTTGGAAGCACTCGTCGCCGCTGGCTTGCTGGATGCGGATGCGCTTTTGCCGTTGCGTAAGCTTTCCCCGGAGCGCGTGGAATTCGGTTTTCTGTGGGAACACTTTCATCCTGTGATGGCGGCTGCATGGCGTGAGGCGAAAAAGACGCCGGCGCGGCTGGAAGTCTTTGGCGACATCGGCGAGTTCCGCCGCAAACAGGCTGAGTGGCTGGAGGACTACGCGCTGTTCACCGCGCTGAAAAAACACTTCGGGGGCGTCTCCTGGCACGAGTGGCCGGAGTCGGCCCGCGATCACGCCCGCGCGGTGAAAACGCACTGGCCGAAGGCTGTCTCCGATGACGCCGAAGCGGTGGTTTTCCAGCAATTCATTTTCTTTTCGCAATGGGGGAAACTGCGCGACCGGGCGCGGGTGCGTGGGGTGCGCATCATCGGGGATGCGCCGATTTTCGTGGCGCGGGATAGCGCCGATGTCTGGGCAAACCCGCAGTTTTTCCAACTCAACCCCGAGGGCACACCGGCCTTTGTCGCCGGAGTGCCGCCGGACTACTTTTCCCCGGATGGGCAGCTTTGGGGAAATCCGCTCTACAACTGGGAGGCGCTGAAACGTGACGGCTACCGGTGGTGGCTGCGCCGGCTCGCTGCCGACTTGCGCTTGGCCGATGCGGTGCGCGTGGATCATTTCCGCGCATTCTATGATTACTGGCAAATCCCCGGCGGGGCCGCCCACGCACGCAAGGGGAAATGGGAAAAAGGGCCGGGTCTTGATTTTTTCCGGAAGGTGCGCGCCACCCTCGGCGACGTGGCGCTCATCGCGGAAGATCTGGGCGACCTCAGCCCCGGCGTGCATACACTGCGGCAGGCTTCCGGATTGCCGGGCATGGCGGTGTTGCAATTCGCGTTCGGCAGCGATGCCGCAAACCTCTACCTGCCGCACAACCATGTGCGCGATTGCGTGGTGTATTCCGGCACTCATGACAACGACACCACTTGCGGCTGGTATGCCTCGGCACCGGAATCGGTGCGTGACCAATTCCGGCAATACCTCGGCAGTTCGGGGGAAGCGCCGCACTGGGATTTAATCCGGGCAGCGTTCACTTCTCCGGCGGCTCTGGCGGTGATCCCGTTTCAGGATGTGCTGGGGCTGGGCAGCAATGCGCGGTTTAACACGCCGGGCACGATGTCGGGCAACTGGCGCTGGCGCGTCACGCAAAGGGAACTGGAACATGCACGGACGTTCCTGCTGCCCAATCTGCGCAAACTCGCCGAGGTAACTGGACGGCGTGCTCCGCTCAATGCCACATTGCCGGGTAAAAATTTCTCTTCAGAAGGGGCACTTTAGCTGCGTATCCGCAGCTAAAAATCTCTCATTTTCAGACCTCGTTTGGGAGCAGCCCTTAAGAGAAAATTCGCCGCAAGTGGTAGGTCCAAAAGCCTGTATCCGGGCCAGCAGAGAAGGTCTTGCCGCCGCTCCATATGACGCGGGCTTACTCTGTTGCGGCTTCTTCTTTGGCCAGTTCGTCCGATTTTGCCGGTTCATCGGATTTGGCCGGTTCGTCCGATTTCACCGGTGCTTGTTCGGCGGGCTTGCTGTTCTGCTCCTCGATTTTCGCTTTGAGGCTTTTGATGGTGCTGTCCCGTGTCTCAATCTGCACCTTCAAGTCTTCAATATCATCGGGCGTAACCGCCTGAAGCTTGGCCAGCTTCTCCTCAAGCACCTTAATTTCTTCCGCCAACTTGCCGGCGGTCTTGTCGGCGCGGAGCTTCGCCAACTGGGTCTCAAGTGCTTTCACTTTGCCCAGACTTTCCTCGAGCTTTTTATCCAGCTCGGCGGCATTCTTTGTGGCGTCAGCGAGAGCGGCCTTCGCGCTGGCATTCTCCTGTCTGGCGGTTTCGAGTTGCTTGCGCCATTCGGCATTTTGCCTGCTGACGCCTTCCGCTCTTTCCTGCGCAAGTTTTGCGCGGGTGCGCAAGTCGTCGTTTTCCCTGCGTGCGAAGGCGAGCTCGGATTTCTTGGTTGTGACTTCCGCAAGCGCGATGTCTTTGGCAGTGGCGTAAGCGCGGTTGCTCTGCTGGCTGATGGAGGCGAGCTTTTCCGCACGTCTGCCGGCTGAGTGGGTTTCGTCCCAAAAAATTAAAGTGGTGGCGGCGAAAAACAGGGCGACGAAGCCCAGAAGGATGGACGTTTTGTTCATGGTTATTGCGAAATCAGGGATGACGGGTTCAAGAGGCACGCATAAGAAACCGCGAAAGGCGGCGTGGTCAAGCAAGCACAACACAAGCTCATGCGGCACTTTCACCCGCAACGGCTGTCGAAGCGGACACTATGAGAAAATCCATCTTTCGTGGTATGGGCGCCATTGCAGCCGTTTGTATTGCGCTCGTGTTTGCCGGTCCGGTCTCGTCCGCCGAGTCCAACGAGGAAACAAAATTCCCCATCTGGAGCGACATCCCGCCTGGAGAAACGCTTTTTCCTGAAAAGCCGGAAACGGGAGGCAAGAACGCGACATTCATCTCCAATATCTGGAAACCCTCCATCGAGGTCATCCGCGCACCGGAGGACAAGAACACCGGTGCCGCCGTGCTCGTTTGCCCCGGAGGCGGATACGGCGGGCTTGCCTACAATCATGAGGGCCTGAGTGTCGCCAAATGGCTAAACTCACTGGGAGTCACTGCCGTCATTTTGAAATACCGGGTTCCGGCGCGACCCAAGACACTTCGGGGCGAGGTGCCGCTCAAAGACGCCCAACGGGCACTCAGCCTCGTGCGCTCAAAAGCCGATGAGTGGAAAATTGATCCCCGGCGCCTGGGCATCCTTGGTTTTTCCGCCGGAGGGCATCTCTCCGCCCTCACTTCGACTGCTCCGGAGCGCAGCTACGAGCCGACCGACGAAGTGGATAAATTTTCCTGTGTTCCCGATTTCACAATTTTGATTTATCCTGCGTATTGCGTAGAAAACAACGCCTTGTCGCCGCGACTGGCTGTGAC
>JAITXH010000171.1 GCA_031284845.1 Puniceicoccales bacterium
TCCAAGTTCGTTCATGCCAGCCAAAATAAACAAGCGTCCGGTTGTGCCGGCGTTTGTTCTGCGGTCAAATGCTTGTGCTGCGTCTATGACCGAAGCCGGGCTGGCATTATAACAATCAATGTAAAATAACCGTCCACCAAGCTCATGCACTTCGCCGCGTTGTGCCGAGGGGTGCCATGCAGCCAGTGCTTCGCGTATTCGCTTTATGGGGATGCCGACCATGGCGGCCGTCACGGCGGCTATGGCTGCATTGCGCGCCATGCCCACAGTGGATTCCGGGAAAAAATACTCGGCAATGCCGTTATGGGTTGATGAAACAAAGATGCGCCGTCCGCCGGGTGCATCCAAATATTGGATGCAAAAAATATCTTCATAGCCTTTGCTTTCCGGAGGAGTATCTCCGGGAAATACCACAGGGAAGAGCCTTCCCGGCAATTCACGGAACGCTGTATGCGCCAGGCAAGATGCGGGAAATACAGTTGCTGCGCTTCGATGGGCGAGGGCGCTTTTTTCACGGGCAATTGCCTCCAGTGATCCCAATCCTGCCAGATGCGCAGGTTGTACATTGGTAATCACTGCCACATCGGGGCAGATGATTTGCGCAAGCTGTTCCAATTCCCCTGGCTCGCTCATGCCTGCCTCAATAACGGCACCAGAGGTATGACGCGCAGGCTCAATGGAGAGTAACATGAGCGGCACGCCCAACAGGTTGTTTAAGTTGGCTTTTGTGGCGAAACCCTCTGCGCCAAGCATTGTTCCCAGCATGTTTTTGGTGGAGGTCTTGCCCACGCTGCCAGTGACCCCGATGACGGGAGCCTTGAGGGTCAGCCGCCAGTGGTGCGCGATGCGGTGTAACCCGGCCAGAGTGCTATCCACCACGAGTTGTGCGAGCGGGGTGTTGGGGACGTGATTCTCCACGAGTGCAGCAACGGCTCCTGCCTTGGCGGCGGCGTTGAGAAAGGTGTGTCCGTCGCGTTGTTTTGTGCGTAGAGCGACGAAGCAGTTTCCGGGGACGAGGGTGCGCGTGTCGTTGGAGAAACCATTCACGGATACCGGGCGGAGGCCGGCATGCCAGACTCCGCCCGACCAGTTTTGCAATTGTTCGGGAAGGAAGCTATTCATCGGGTGCGGTATTGTTTTAAATTCAACAGTTCTCGTGCGATCTGCCGGTCATCAAATGGCACGGTCACGTCCAGAAACTCCTGGTATGTCTCGTGCCCTTTGCCCGCGATGAGCAGAGTGTCGCCGGGATGCGCCGCATCTAAGGCAAGGCTTATCGCGTGGCGTCGGTCTTCTATGAACAGTATTTTCTCTGCTGCGGTGATGCCTCCGCGCATGTCGTCGAAGATAGTTTGCAATGGTTCTTTGCGCGGATTGTCTGCCGTTGCCCAGGCAAAATCTGCCTGTTCTTGGACGGCACCGGTCATTTTGGGGCGTTTGCCGCGGTCCCGGTTACCTCCGCATCCGAAGACGACGAGCAGGCGTCCCGGAGTGATGGTGCGCAGCATTTCGAGCGCGTTCTTCAGTGCGTCATCGGTGTGCGCATAATCCACGAAGATCCGATAGGGCAACTCTGGCGCGACGCGCTCCATGCGTCCCGGCACGCCGGGGAAATCCGCCACAGATGCTGTCAATTCGCGCAGATCGCCGCCGAGCGCATGTGCGAGCGCGAGTGCGCAAAGGATATTGCTGACGTTATAGCGGCCAGGGAGGGTGGTGACTACGTCTCCTGAAAACTCCGGAGTCGAGACGGAGAATGTGCTTCGTCCGGGCTGTAAATCCACGTTGGTGGCGCGCATCCAGGCGTCTTCTTCCTCTCCAAAAGTGAGGCTCCGGACGCCAGCAGGGAGCATGGCGGCAAGACGCCGTCCGGATGGGTCGCTTGCGTTGATTACAGCCACATCGGGTGGTGGAGCTCCGCATTCGCCGAGGAAGGGGCGAGCCTTCACTTGGAAATACGTGTCCATGTTGGAGTGGTAGTCCATATGGTCTCGGCTGAGATTGGTGAATGCGAGTGCGGCAAACGGCAGGCCGTCAACGCGTCCTTGATCTATGGCGTGTGAGCTGACTTCCATTGCCATTCCGGCACATCCTGCCGCGACCATTTGCGCCATCATCGAGCAGATGTCGGGCGCTTCTGGCGTGGTGCGGTGTGAGGGCAGGCTGCGTTCGCCGAGTTCATAGCGGACGGTGCCCAGCAGCCCCCAGCGCTTACCGCCGCGTTGGAGGAGGAAGTGCAGGAGAGTCGAGACGGTTGTTTTGCCGTTGGTGCCGGTGATGCCCGCCACGCGCAAGCTGCGTTCAGGGTGGTGGTAAAAGTTGCGTGCCGATGCAGCCAGTGTTTTGCGAATATCTTCTACACGTATCCATGCTACGGGAGCGTGCGGCGAGGCAGGGCCGGATGTGACGACGGCTGCCGCGCCGCGACCGATGGCTTCCTCGATGAAACACACACCGTTAGTGTTCAGGCCGGGTATGGCGAAAAAGATACTGCCTGGGATGACGAGGCGGCTGTCTGTGCGGAGGCAAGATACGGGAGTTTTCCAGTCGCCGGAGAATTCCAGCATCTTGATTTCGTGAAAAATGTCGCGCAGAGTAACTGGCGAAGGAGACACAGGTTCGGTTGTCATAGCGAAGCAAGTGCGGTTGGCTCTGCAGGCGTGGAAACAGGAGTCTCTCCGGAGGATGGGATGTTTAGCCGTCGGATGATTTCCAGCGCGGTGCGTTTGAAGACGGGCGCAGCGACTTTGCCTCCATAGGCGACAGCGTGGGTTGAGATTTTTGGTTCGTCGAGCACGACTGTGATGACGATGCGCGGAGATTCGGCGGGGAAAAACCCCGAAAAAGAAGCGACATGATGTTGATTGGAATAAACCCAACTTGTGCGCTTCCGCAGCACCTTACCGTCGCGGTCCTTGATCTCCACCTCCTTCGGGATGATTTTTTGCGTGGTGCCCGTCTTGCCTGCCACCTCATAACCTTCGATATCGGCGCTGGCGGCTGTGCCACCCTTGCGGCACACATCGCGCAGCATGGCTGCCATCGTGCGCGCCACTTGGTTCGTGAGCGGCTTACCGCGCACGCGCACCGGGTATTCGATGGCAACGGAACCGTCGGCATTGAGGACGCGATTGACGAGTTGTGGCTGAAAAAGTTTTCCGCCACTGGCGATGACACCCATCGCGTAGTGCATTTGGAGTGGCGTAGCGCTGACGGCGTGCCCCATGGGGAGCCGGGTGATGGTCAGCGTATCCCATTTTGACGGGTCGTGCAAAATGCCGATGCTTTCGGCACCACGCAGTCCGTCACAGGTGATCAAGCCTGTGGGGCGTCCGATCCCGAATCCTGCAGCGTAATCGTAAAACATTTGTTCGCCGCGTGCCTCGGTGACGCGCATGGCGATGAGCGCCGCGCCCCGGTTGGAAGATTCGCGCACGATGTCGCGCACAGAGGATTCACCGAGGTGGTGTGAATCGCCCGGCAAAGAGAGCATCCTTCCTCGATAGGGTGCGGAGGCCGACGTGCAGTCGAAGACAGTGTTGGCTGTGACGACACCTTCGTTCAGCGCCATGCTGACCGGGATGATTTTAAACACGGAGCCTGGCTCGTATATATCGGTGACCGCACGGTTACGTTGGTTCTCCAGTGGAGCGACCTTTGGGTTGTTGTAGTTGCGCAGGTCGAACGTGGGCCAGTTTGCCAGCCCGAGCAGACGCCCCGTTGTGGCCTCGCTTACGATAATGGAGGCGGCTTTGGGGCGAAATTCAGCGCATGCCCATTCCAACTCATTTTCGCACACTTCCTGGACGAGCGAGTCTATGGTCAGTTCGACCCTTTGGCCCTCCACTGGCTCTATCTGGCGGATGCGCAAGTGGGCCAGTTCAGTGTTCCTCCCATCCGTCTGGGAGAGCAGGGAACCGCACTGCCCGCGTAAGAACCAGTCCATGGTCTTTTCTACGCCCATGGCGGGTGTCCCGTCTCTGGTCACATAGCCGATGAGGTGAGAGGCGAGTTTGCCATTGGGATAATCGCGAATATGGCGCTCACGGGCGATGACGCCGCGGATTCGCAACGCCTTTATCTTTTCGGCTACTGTTTTGTCCACTCCGGTGGCGAGCTTGGCCCAGCGGTCTTTCACTTGTTCTTCGGGGTCGGCGTCGTTGACTTTGCGTGCCGTCTTCAAACCGAGGACAGCATGGACAAAGACTGGCGGTTTCCGGTTGCCCACGGCCTCCGGCTCCCGCTTACGCGAGCTTTCCCGCAGACGGCGCTCGAAGCTATTGGCGACTTCCAGCCAGGGAATGCCAAGTATATCGGCGATGTCACTTATGTGGTCGAAATCTTTTTCGGTGAGTGAATAGGCGTCAACGCCCACATCCCACACCTTGCGAGTCACTGCCAAATCCACCCCGCGGGAATCTACGATTGCTCCGCGGCCCGCCTCATCCATGTCGTGAAACTGGCGCGATTGGGCTGCTTCGGCGCGCAATTGTGGCGACACAGACACATGGAGCCAAAACAACTGCCCGAGCACCATGCCGAAGCCGGAGACCACGAAAAGCAATAGAAAGGTGAAGCGCCCGGGTGTGCCGAACAGAGCATGTGCGGCACCGGCGGTTACCCCGTGAGCTTGCTTAGCCCGAGAGAGCGGGATGAAGAGGATGCTCATCGTGCCGCCCCCCCCGCGCTTCCTTCCCGCGCCGCCGCCCCTGGAGAGGAAAAAGCGATATCGAGGACGCCGAATCGGCTCGGTGTTCCGGCGGACAGGGTGTTGGGTGCGACGACGCTCCTGCGCCCCGACATGCTTACGCGGATGATTACATCTGCCGTTGGGCGCCAGGCCACAGTTTGGCTGACCCTGGAGTCTTTACGCAGGTGATACTGGCGGGTGAAATTAGCCGTTGTTTCTGCGAGGCGGGTATTATCTTCGCGCAACAGTGTGCGCGTGCGCTCCAGTTCCTGGATGCGCCGCCCCACTTGCTCGCTCCGGCGGTCTGCGAGGACGAGAGAGACGCTTGCTACGACACCGGCGGCGAGCGTGAAAACGAAAAGTGCGGCCAAGCTTCGGCTTCCTTCAAAAAGTTTTTTTATCATGGTAGTGAGTGTTGAAATGAGAGTGGGTTGAGTTGCTGAAAGTATTCACAGTTTGCGTATCGCACGCAGCTTTGCGGAGCGGGCGCGCGGATTGGCCTCCAGCTCCGCAGGGGAGGCTGTGGCGGGATGCCGCGTGAGCAGCTCCGCCAGCCGGGTGCGCATGTCCTGCGTCCGGTTGTCGTTAGCGTCCACCGGTCGTCCGCACAGTTCGTTGAAGAAGCGTTTGACGAGGCGGTCTTCCAGTGAATGGAAGCTGATGACGGCAAGCACGCCGTTGGGGCGCAGTGCGGCAAATGCTTTGGGCAGAGCTGCGCGCAACTCGCCCAATTCGTCGTTTAAGAAAATGCGCAGCCCCTGGAATGTTCGTGTCGCTGGGTGGATGCGCGGCGTCGGGCCGCGGCGTTTGTCATGCGCGGCTTCTGCGACAAGTGCGGCGAGCGTGCGCGTGCGTGCAAGTGCACCTGTGCCGCGTGCGGATAGTATGGCCCGGACGACAGCGCGCCAGCGCGGCTCTTCACCGAGATCGCGCACGGCTTCCACTAAGCTTTCTTCGGAAGCCGTCTCCAGAAAAGCGGCGGCGGAGACTCCTGTGCGAGGATCCATGCGCATGTCGGCGGGTGCATCTTCGCGGAAGGAGAAGCCACGTGCGACCTCGTCCAGCTGAAATGAAGAGACGCCGATGTCCAGCAGCACACCGTCAAACGGAGCACCGGACGCGTTTTCCAACGCGGCAAAATTTATATCGGCAAACTGGAAGCGCTCGCCGAAATGCGTAGAAAATTCCTCTGCTCTGGCTGCTGCCGCAGGGTCGCGGTCCAACGCGGTGACACGAATGCCTGCCGCCGCTGTCAGTAGGGCGCGAGTGTGTCCACCACCGCCGAAGGTGCAGTCCAGATAGGCTCTGCCCGGCTCGGGTTTGAGTAACCCGATTACGGTTTCCAAAAGGACTGGAGTGTGCGTCAGCATGGCGCGGCGATTGTGAATAAGTTGTGAGTTACGTGAACAAGCGTGTGTGCGTGTAATTGAAAAATGGATACAAAAAAAGCCCCCGTTGTATTGCGGGAAAAAAGCCTGAAGGGCGTGATTGGAAAGAACGGAGACGCTTACTCCGCGTGTTAAAGTTTGAGTGCTTTTAGCGCGTTCAGGAGGCGTTGTGCCTTGGGCGAGGAGACATCCGGCGGCGGCGGCTCCGGGGCACTGATTTGGAAGTTGCGGATGCCGCCCTCGAAAAAGACATCTCTGGTGATTCTGGCTTCATGGAGCATGGATTCGCTCAGGATGATGCGGCCTGCCTTGTCGCAGGAAACGGAAGCACTGTTTACGCCCAGCGTGCGCATGGCTTCGAGCACATCGGGCTCACCGAGGGTGGCGTTTTCCGAGGCTTCCCGGATACTGCGGACTTTCTCCGGGGGGAGCACTAGGATGGTGCCAAAGGCGGGGTAAAACGTGGCCAGATACTCCTCGTCACCGTCTGCCTCAAACCGCCATGCGGCGGGAATAGTCAGGCGGTTTTTCGCGTCAAGCCTGCCGGTGTGTTTACCGGTGAAGAGCTTGTTTTTTCCTGGAGTGGCCATGTTCGTAGTTCTTTTTTAATTCACGTCGCCCACTTTCACCCACCTTTCCCCACTCGTCAAGTATAATGCCCCACTTTTTATTTTTTTGCCCCACTTTGCCCCTCACGCCTTTTGCGCACAGGTTTTCAGATATCATAGTCATCTCCTCTCGGTGTACTTTCTCCGAAGTAGTCCGTGTCCTCGGCGGGCAGAAAACTTATTCTGATGGCCAGAGAAAATGAATCTTGTAACTAACCTTTATATCAAAATATTAGGGAGTTTTTCTTGTTTTCCGTGAAATGTGCGGGCTAATTTTCGTGTTTTTCTCTTTTCATGGCGGCATTTTTCCGTTTCATCTGGTCTCTGTCATCTTCTACACGCATCTCATGGTTTGTAATCTTTCACGCATTCGTCGTTTGTCCGCTTCAGTCGCGGTAATACTTGTTGCTCTCGCTGTTGCGATGCCGGCGGGTGTGTATGCCCAAGCCAGAAGGCCTGCGACTGCACCGGTCCCGCCTCCGCAGAAAAAATCGGAACCTGAGATCCTTTTTGAACGTGCTGAAAAAGCTTATATAGCAAAAAGTTACAAAGCGGCGGCTGAAGATTTTGATAAGGTATTGACCACCTATGGGAACGTATTGCCCTCAAAAGCGTGTGCAATGTTGGAGTTGCGAATTGCCGCCTGTGCGCAAGCACAGAAAGATTGGGCGACCGCAGAGAAATACATCCTGCTTTTTTTGAAACGCCCTAACGGCACTGAGGATCTTCTTGATAAGGATAACAATTACCGCGGCATCGCCCAAGTCACATTAGCCGATGTCTATGCGAAACAACAGAAGTGGGATCTTGCCATTAACCTGCTTGCTGCCATTATCCGCCCGACTAACATCAGCTTACGTCTTCAGGATAGGGCGCGTGCCGCTATTGCGCTCACGCGTATCTATGAGGAAAAGAACAAAGAGGCCACCGCTGGCGTTATCAAAAAGACCGCGTTGGATTCGATCGAGATTCTCCGGATTTTCACTGCGCAACGCCAGTATAACATTCCCGAAATCAAAGATGCCGCCAATCGCATCGTCGAGCTTTACATCAAAGCAGGCGACACCAAGGCCGCTCAGATGCTACAAGATGAGATCTCGGCCCGAGTGACCAAATCGCCATTGGATGAAGTGACGGCCAACTTCCAGCGCATTGAAATTGCCCACAGCTTGTGGGAGCAGGCCGAAAGTCTCCCAAGGGAGGAAAAGGAGGTGCGTAATCCCGCCTACCGTATGGCCTTGACGACCTTTCAGGAGTGTTTGCGCCGGAATGCTCTCGCCGCTCTCGTTGATGAAGCTATCAAGGCGCAAAACGCATTGGTGGACGAGGCAAAGAGGACGCTCCCTGAAAAGCCGACCGACGAGCAAAAGGATGCCGTCGCCAAACTTGAAGCCAAGCGCGACGCCCTTCAGAAAGCAATTGACGATTTCAGTAAAAGTAAAGACTACGACGCCTATCTTTCTTATCGCATCGGGCTATGTCTCATTGAGTTAGAGCGGCACTGGGAAGCCTATATTGCCCTTCGTGACGTCCTCGTCAACCATCCCGGTTTCTCCAGAGCAAGTGCTGCCTATTACTACTATATCAGGACATTGCGAGC
>JAITXH010000167.1 GCA_031284845.1 Puniceicoccales bacterium
GCGGCAAAGGCAGCCGGCTGTTCCCCGGTTTGCGGCGGCGTGGCAGCATAGGCGGTGGTGCCGGACACGCAGGCAGCGACGAAAGAAAGGATGGGAAGTATTTTCATCTGTTTTTTGCAGCGAGTTGGAAAGTTTTCACAAGGTGCTGATATAGAGAATGAGGGTATCGAGTTCTTCTTTGGTGAGTTTGCTGGTGATACCGTGTTTGTCGTCTTTGTTGTGCTCAGTGAGCACATCGCGCAGAGTCACGGCACGCCCGTCATAGAGATAGGGGGGAGTGCGCCAGATTTCGCGCAGGGTCGGCGTGTCAAAAAGCGTTTTCGTATCGTCACCGATGCCGGTGCCGACGTTGTGCTTGCGCATATCAGTATAAAATTCCCCGATGTGGCACTTGGCGCAAGCGGCGCGCATGAAGAGCGCCCTGCCCTTTTTGCCACCGGGATCTTTGGCCTCGCGTTCGGCGAGCGCCGGGCTTTCCAGCGGGCGCATGGCTTTCAGATACTCGTCCATGTCGCTGGCGAGGGTGTCGGGCTGGGTGGACTGGAGGATGTGGATGATGCCCTTGCGCACGGCGAGTTCCGCGGATTCGCGAATACCCGTTATCATGCAAGGGGGCGTGACGTGGGAAAAGAGCAGGCTCTTGGTGTTTTTCGGGTTGCCCAAACCGTCGTTTTGCTGGTCCCAGTTAAAGCCGTCTGCACGTCCATCGGGATGGCAGGACACACAGCTTTGCCACTGCTGGTAGCAAATCGTAGCGTCTGCAAATGCCAGTTCGCCGCGGCGCACCGAGGATGGCGCAGACTCGGTGCCCAGCGCGATCGTATCCGACACGGGCGCGAGTGTGCCAATGGCGGCTGATGCGGGGATCTCGAGAAATGTCGAAAAGCGGCTGGAAACAATGGCACGCCCTCCGTTGGCGGCTGCATCGGGGAGCCATTCCACGGCGTGCGGCACGCGGCCCAGCAGGGGGATGCGTTTCTTAAAGGGAGCGGTAAACGAGAGCGAGGTGCTCAATCCTTCCTTGTCTTTTATGTAGGCGAATTTCTTGGAGCCGGAAAAGAGCGCCTCAATTTCCTGATGCATGGGCACCATGTCCAGAGCAAGCAGTTGGTGCGTGCCGGCAAGGGCGATATAGAGCTTCCCGTCTCCGCCATAGCAAAGCCCGTCGGGATTGGCCGCGCCGTTATCCACATCATCGAGCAGCACGGTGGCGTAAATTTCGTTTTTAGCGGGTTCTATGATGCTGAGAGCGTTTGTATTCATCCACCCGCGCTCAAGCTGCGTCGCGGGGAGGCTGTATTGGGAAATGAGGTGGGTGATATAAACAAATCTGCCATCGGGCGAGATGGCGATGCCCTGTGCGGATTGCGAGCCGGTGGGCAGCGTAAGCGTGGCGCGGATGGTGTTGGCAGGCACATCAAACAGCGTGACTTGCGAGGCAATGACAGTCTCGGTGGCAGCTTGCGCAGGCAGAAAATTGGCCACGACGAGGATCTTGCCGTCGAGCGTCAGGCAAAGACTGCGCGGCTCGCGCACAGCGGGGATGGTGGCGATGACGCTCCCCTTGTCGAGCGACACCACGGAGATCGTGTTGCTGAAACGGTTGGCGACATACAGGGTCTTCCCGTCCGGAGTCAGCGCCATGGCTTGCGGCGTGTGCCCGACCGGGATGGAGGCCTTGAGCTTTTTTTCCGGGAGTGCAAAAATATCCACCACGCCCCGGGACACACCGCTGGAAACAAACAGCGTGGCGGCATCCGGCGAAAGAAGCACAAAGGAGGGATTTTGCTCCAACTCGATACGCGCAACGGTCTTCCCATCCTTAAGAGAGGTGACCGCAACTGCCTTGTCAGTTGTAAGTGCTGTATAAACAATGCGTTGCTTCTTGTCCAATGCTATCTGCCCCGGCGAAAGATACCGCTCCGGACTCGAAGCGGCGCAAAATACCAGAAGCAACAACAACCAAAGATTTTTTTTCATGTTCAGGAAATCGTATTACAGTTTGAGCCTGTTGACTGCCCGACCCGGTAAATGTTCCCGCCCCGAAGAAGCTCCCGCCCGCATTTTTCAGGAACATCGCTTGTGCCAGCCTGTTTGCCCTTTTGAATTCCTCTTATGCAGCTTCTCTCTCCGTTCACCGGAAACTGGCGACTTTTCGCGTTACTTAGCATCACCGGATGGCTCGGCACCCTTGCCACCGCCCCCGCTCAGGAGCGTAACGTCTTCGGCGAAACAGCCTCCAGCGAGGCTGCCTTCGTCGGCATCTTTTACGATTTCAAACAAAATCAGACCGGCGAACCTACCAATATTGACGTCAACCGCTACTGGAACGTCATAGACGAATTCATCTCCAAGGGTTGGGACGAATCCGTCCTCAACCGCTACTACCGCGCCAGCCGCACACTCTACACCACCCAAATATTCGTCCCCTACATGGGTGCCGACCGCGCCCCGGCTGCATTCGGCGTCGGTGCCACCATCAAGGAATCCCGCTGGGTGATCCACTACAAAGCGCAAGTCTCCCCGCCCACCAACGGGCGCTATCGCTTTTGGGGCGCATCCGACGACTTTATCGCCGTCGCCTTGGACACCAAAAACGTCCTCGTGAAACCTTTCCATCTGAACAGCGCCCACACCCTCCCCAAGACCAACTGGGTCCGCACAAAAACCACCAACCCGGAAGGCATCAACGCAGCCTCCGACCGCCTCCTCGCCGGAGACTGGATGGACTTGCGCGCCGATCAGATTTACGATCTGGACATCCTCATGGGCGAACGTCCCGGCGGGCAGTTTTTCGCCTTCCTCATGTGTGAAAAGGAAGGCGACAAATACGAGCAGGACGCAGATGCCCCCATCCTGCCCATTTTCCAGATCGCCCATTACGATACACCCGTCCCCCAAAACGGCGCCCCGAAGTTCGCCAAGCAAGGGCCTGTCTGGAAAAGTCACCAATGAAAAAACACATAGCAAAACTCTTTACCACAAGCCAAAGACCATGAGCACGCCCGACTCCCCGCAAACAACCGCACACGCGACCGACCCCGCCCGGGCTATCGAATTCGCACGCACCGCCTACGCCAAAATCCAGACCGAGCTGGGTAAGGTAATCGTCGGGCAACAGAGCGTTATCGAGGAAATCCTCATCGCCATCTTCACCCGCTCCCACGCCCTCCTCGTGGGCGTCCCCGGCCTTGCCAAGACGCTCATGATCTCCTCCCTGGCTCAGGCACTCCAAATGTCCTTCAAGCGCATCCAGTTCACCCCCGACCTCATGCCCAGCGACATCACCGGCACAGAGGTCATCTATCAGGACAAGAGCACCGGCGAGCGCCAATTCAAGTTCCTCAAAGGCCCCCTCTTCGCCAACATCGTCCTCGCCGACGAGATCAACCGCACCCCGCCCAAAACACAGGCCGCCATGCTCGAAGCCATGCAAGAGCGCAAGGTCACCGTTGGCGGCAACACCTTTGATCTCCCCGTCCCCTTCTTCGTGCTCGCCACCCAAAACCCGCTCGAACAAGAAGGCACCTACCCGCTCCCGGAAGCCCAGTTAGACCGCTTCATGTTCCTCATCAATGTGGACTACCCCGAGGTCGAAGAAGAACTGCGCATCATGCAACAAGGCACCTCCGGCGACGTGCAACAGATCCACCCCGTCATCAGCACCGAAGACATCCTTTTCATCCAGGAGACCGCAAAGCTCATCCCCGTAAGCGAACACGTTTACCGCTACGCACAAAAGCTCGTCGGCTGCACCCGCACGCGCAAACCCGAAGCCACCGAGTTCTGCAAAAAATACCTCGTCTTCGGCGCAGGCCCGCGCGCCAGCCTCAACCTCATCATCGCCGCCAAAGCCCACGCCCTCATCCACGGCCACCCCTATGTAAGCTGCGCCAACGTCGCCGCCGTCGCCAAAGTCATCCTCCGCCACCGCATCGCAGTAAACTTCACCGCCCAAAGCGAAGGCATCACCAGCGACGATGTCGTTGACCTCATCCTCAAACACATCCCCAAAAACGAACCGCAAAAAAAGTAAGCTACGCAAAAGAGGTATCCGGCCATGAAGCCTGCGATTATCCATGAAAAATATCTCTACCTTCAGAACCGCTAACCCGCCGCCACACACACATCCATGAGCGAGCCAACCGCCAACGCCAACCTCCTCGACCCCGATGCCCTCGCCAAAGGTGAAAACCTCGGCATCCTCGCACGCACCATCATCGAAGGCTACCGCGTCGGCAACCACCGCTCCCCCTTCCGCGGCTTTGCCATCGAATTCGCCCAGCACCGCGAATACACCGTCGGCGACGATACCCGCCACCTCGACTGGAAAGTCCTCGGGCGCACCGACCATTACTACATCAAACAATACGAGCAAGACACCAACCTGACCGTCCACTTCCTCCTCGACGGCAGCGAATCCATGACCTACGGCAGTGCCCGCTACTCCAAGTTCCACTACGCCAAAGCCCTCGCCGCCTGCCTCGCCTACCTCGTCCTCCTCCAGCGCGACTCCGTCTCCGTGAACCTCTTCGACACCGCCACACGCGAGCACATCCCGCGCACCGACAACCTTGGCAAAATCCACCACATCATGAACCGCCTCGCCGCCTTTGATGCCACGCAAGGCACCAACATCGGCGCCGCCATGACCGATCTCGCCAAGTCCGTCAAAGCACGCGGCATAGTCTTCGTCTTCAGCGATATTTTTGACGACGAAGAAGGCTTCCTGCACGGGCTTCGGCAATTGCGCTTCCTCGGCCACGAAGTCGTCGTCTTTCACGTGCTCGACCACAACGAAATCGAATTCCCCCTGACCGGGCGCGTCGAATTCCTCGGACTCGAAGGCAACCCCACCCTCGTCGTCAGCCCAGCCAGCATCCGCAAAAGCTACCTGCGCGAGATGAACGCCATGCGCCAGCGCATCAAGCAAGCCTGCGATCAGGCCCGCTTCCACTACGTCCTCGCCGATACCGCCGTCCCCCTCGCCGAGACCCTTAGCGCCTACCTCGTAGCGCGTCAGGAAAACACCACCATAGGCCGCGCCCCCGGAGGAGCCTCCACCCGCTGATGACCTTCCTCAACCCATGGATGCTGGCAGCACTGGCGGCCATCGCCGCCCCGGTGCTCATACACCTGTTCAGCAAACCCCAACTCAAGCGCATCCGCTGGGCGGCCACACGCTTCCTCCTCGCCAGCGTCGAGAAAAACCGCCGCAAGCTGCAAATCGAAGACCTCCTCCTTCTCCTCCTGCGCGCCCTCCTCATCGCCCTCCTCGTCCTCATCTTCGCCCGCCCCGCCCTCCTCTCGCCCCCGGACGCCCTCACACTCTCCAGTGAAGAGACCACCGCCGCCATCCTCCTCGACAACTCCGCCAGTATGGGCCAGAGCGACGGCACCAAAACCCGCTTTGAGCAAGCCCGCGCCGGTGCCCAGGACGTGCTCGCCAAGCTCCACCCAGGCTCCACCTGCGCCCTCTACCTCGCCGGCGCACAGACCACCCAGCTCGTCAGCAAGCCCACTCAGGATTTCGCCCTCCTGCGCCGCCTCCTCGACAATGCCGCCCCAAGCGATTTCTCCAGCGACCTCTTCCCCGCCCTCAAAGCCGCCGCCGACACACTCTCCCCCGCGCAAGGCCGCAAAGAGATTTTCATCTTCACCGACAATCAGGCCCTCGCCTGGAAGCAACTCGGCAACATCCGCAAACTCCAGGAACAACACCGCGACACCATACGCTTCCGCTACTTCATCCTCGGCGGTGATGGCGAAGACAACCTCGCCATCACCGCCCTGAAGACCCTTGACGGCACAGCCGCCGCCGGGCAGCCCCTCCGCTGCATAATTGAAGTGACCAACCACGGCAAAACCATCGCCGAAAAAATCAGCGTCCGGATCGCCGTGGACGACGAAGCCCCGCAAGACGAGACCCTGCTCCCGCGCATTGAGCCGGGCGAGACCAAGGCCGTGAATCTCTTCGTCCGCATCCGCCGCGCCGGTTACCACACCCTCCGCGCCACCATCCCCGGCGACCGCCTCCCCGCAGACAACCAACGCGCCATCGCATTGCGCGTCGTCGAGCAATTAAAGACCCTCGTCATAGACGGTTCCCCCGCCGCCAACCCCGCCGCACGCGATGGTTTTTTCCTGCGCCACGCTCTCGTCCCCGTCCCCCCCGGGCAGGCCGCGCACTATTATCTCAAAACCGCCCTCGGCACCCCCGGCATGCTCGGCAGCGCCAGCCTGCACCAATATCAGGCTATCTTTCTCGCCAACGTAGCCTCACTCCCCCGCGCAGCCTCGGAAAATCTAGCCCGCTACGTCGCCACCGGCGGCAGCCTCATCATCTTCCCCGGCAACGCAGCCAACCCCGGATTTTACAACAGCGACCCCGTCTTCGCCCCCCTCCTCCCCGCACGCCTCCTCCCCGCACGCGAGGCCCCGGCACCGCAAAAATTTCTCACCTGGCAGACCCGCGATTACACCCACCCCGTCGTCTCCCTCTGGAATGACACCGCCGCAGGCACCCTCGCCGCCGTGCGCGTCTCGCGCTACTACCCGCTGGAGTTAAAGCCGCGCACCGGCGACACCGCTACCGGCGTCCTCCTCAAATACGCCAACAACGAAATCGCCGCCGCGCACACCGAAAGCACCGCCACACGCGGCCACCCCCGCGGGCGCGTCGTCCTCTTCGGCATCCCGGCCACCACCGATTGGAGCAACTTCCCGGTCAGCTCGGCCTTTGTCCCCCTCATTACGCGCACACTCGCCTACGCCACAAACACCACCGATCCCCGCCGCATCAACCTCACTCCCGGGCAGCCCTTTGCCCTCGAAGTCCCCGCCGAATACGAAGGCCGCGACATCGCCGTGCAGCGCATCGGCGCGACAGGCACCGCCGCCCGGCCCCAGATCACAGGCCGCGTCGAGCGGCTCGGCAACACCGCCTGGGTGCGCTACAAAGACACTACCCTTGCCGGGGCTTACGCCGTTTATCTTGGGGATGCCACCACGCCACAACTCGCTTTTGCAGTGCAGGCAGATCCCGAAGAATCCGCATTGAAGACGCAACCCGCCGCCGACATTGCCCCTCTCCTGGACATGCTCCCTTCCGGCATCTCTGCCGGCAGCACAGCCAAGGAAAACATTGCGGTAGACGCCGATAAACCCGGCACCGAGTTGTGGTTTTATCTGGCCATTGCCGCCCTCGTGTTTGCGCTGACGGAAACAGGATTTGCCCATTATTGCAGCCGTGCAAGGTGAAGGAAGCGGGCAAAAATAAACAGGCGGAGAACTTGCTGCAAATGCAGAGGGGCGCCGGAGCGGCGGCGTCCTCGCCGCTGTGAGGCATGAGCGCGTCTCGCGCTCATTTGGCGATTGCGAAGCGCCGCCGCTCCCAATGCTGGCGCTCTCCCCCCATATGCAAAGCACCGCGGAGAGATGAGAATTCGTTCGCCTTCCGCTAATCTTTTACTTGCCTGACACTTGTTGATTCGACTCCACGCCCCACAAGGCGGGAGCCGGGAAGACATCAAAACCTTAGGTGCTCTCTTCCCGTTTCTCACAAAATAGGCGCGTCCGTTTCAACAGCAGACAACAACCTTATACAATCAAACGACATGAAAATAAACGGCACTGACCATCTCTCCCCCGGTGAAATCCAATCGGAAGTGGATCGTGGAGGGCGATTTGTCCTTTTCTCCTACGCGATCTCGCTTTTCGTTGTGACGTTCCGGCGCTCCTCCGATATTTATTTCATCCGCCCGGGGAAAAGTGTTTTCCTTGAGCAGGGGTGGAAGTTTTTTTTGATAAGCTTTTTCCTGGGCTGGTGGGGAATTCCGTGGGGTCCCATTTACACGATACAGGCGCTATGGCGCTCATTTCGCGGAGTGGTGGTGACAAATGAAGTAATCGCCAATATAAATGCGGAG
>JAITXH010000002.1 GCA_031284845.1 Puniceicoccales bacterium
AATGGGTCAGCGTCATTCGGGCCTGGGCCAGCTTCGGGGTGGTATTGCACAGAGAAAACATCTTTGTCTTTGAGCCGCAGGCCGGCGACGGTGTGGTCGTTTAAATTGATTTCGGTGACAATCGCGCCGCACTTTTCCAGAGTTTGCGCATGCGCTGCAAAGCCGTGGTTCTGCGCGGTGATGCTTACGACTCCGGTCTCGATGTTTTTGACAGGCTGGTTGCCGCCACGATGCCCGAACTTGAGCTTATAGGTGTCGGCTCCGATGGCATGGGTGATAATCTGGTGCCCGAGGCATATTCCGAAAATGGGATACCCGGCGGCAATCAATTCACGCACGGCGCTGTGCGCGTAGGTAAGGGCGGCGGGGTCGCCGGGGCCGTTGGAAAGAAAAACGCCGTCGGGGTTGTATTTCTTAATCTCGGAGGCCGGGGTGTCTGCCGGAAAGACACGCACGGCAAAACCGACGTTACCGAGCTTTCTGAAGATGGATGTCTTTGCGCCAAAGTCATAAGCTGCAATGCGATATGCTGGACGTCCTATGGGTGCTCTGTGTTTCTCAAGCACGGTGCCGGGGACGGAGAAGGGCACGGTGGAGCCTTCAAATGAATGGGCACCGGGGGTGGTCACCTCGCGCACGAAATCGGCACCGGCGACTCCGCGCCAGGCGCGGGCACGCTCGACGGCGTCGGCGTCGCTGATGTTTTCGGTGGAGAGGCAGGCTTTCATTACGCCGCGGACGCGCAACTTTTTGGTGATGGCGCGGGTATCCACTTCTTCGATACCGGGCAGGTTGTGCTTTTTAAGGTAGGCGTCCAATGAGAGGGTGGCGCGCCAGTTGCTGACTATCGGGCTGAGTTTGCGGACGACTAGGCCGGAGCACTTTACGCCGTCGGACTCGTTGTCGTCGGGGTTGACTCCGTAGTTGCCGATTTCGGGAAAGGTCATCGTCACGATTTGTCCGAAATAGGAGGGATCGGTCAGAATCTCCTGATAGCCGGTCATGCTGGTATTGAAAACGGCTTCGCCGGTTACTGTCGCGGAAATACCGAAGGCTCGACCGCGAAACACGCTGCCGTCTTCGAGTGCCAGAACTGCATTGGATGCCATGAAGGCATTCAAGAAACAGGCCAACGGGAAAGAGAAAAGCAAATTGTTCAAAAATCGTGAAACAGGGCAGAGGATGACAGAGGATAACTAGTTAATAATTAAAAATTAAAAATGAAAAATGGAAAGATGCGGGGAAGGAGATGATGGGAATGCGCGGGTGGCGGAGCTTGGGGCCTGCCTTGAGCAATGCCCCGAGGGGACAACGAAGCTATTCTACAATGGAAGTATTTCAGAACAGGTTATAAACCTGTGCTACTTGGCTATGCGGGTAATCTGAATGCAGACTTGCGTCTGCGTGATTGTGGTGTGATGAAGCTGCCGATGGCTTCGCTGTTCGGTTCATCCGATGGAAACGGCGCATTTCACTTTTCTGCGCCAAAAATCCGCTTTCCTCTTTTGCAGGAGTTGCCGGATTACTCTTTGCGGAAACTTAAGGCCGATTTACTCGCTGGAAGCACGCTGGCGCTCGTTTCCATCCCGCAAGCCATCGGCTTCGCCCTCATCCTCGGATTGCCGCCTGCTCCTGTCATCATGTCCATGGTGATCGGCGGGTTCGTGGGCGCTCTTTTCTTTTCGTCGCACCACCATGTCTTCGGGCCGACAAGTTCGGTGTCTCTCGTCGTCGCTTCGACGATTGCCTCGTTGGCGGGCGCGGGATTCGGGTTGGAGCCGCTCCAGCTTGCGGTCTTTCTGGCTTTGCTCATCGGTGCGCTTCAATTCATCGCGGGGTTGTTGCATTTCGGCGAGGTCACCAAATTCATCTCCCGCTCTGTGGTCGTCGCCTATAGCGCTGCCATCGGGCTTATGCTCGTGGCGAGCCAGCTTCACCATCTTGCCGGTGTCCATGGTGCCGATGGGGGTGGTTTTTTTACGTCGTTGCTGGAGATGTTTTTTTCGGTTTTTGCCGGCAATTTCTCGTGGGGTGATGTGGCTATTGGCGTTGTGACATTCATGGTGCTTATCGTGGTTCACAAGCTGCGCCCCAAGTGGCCGGAGGCGCTTGTGGCGTTGCTTTTTGCCGGGCTTTTGGCGCGTGGTTGGGCGTGGCTTCTGGAGGCCTATGCGCCTGGTGCTCCGCTGCCGTTTCACCTTGTGGAGGCCGGTGGGCAGGGATTGGCGGACGGGCTGTCTGTGTTTTCCTGGCTTCCACTTTCGCATGGGCATCTTGAGTCGCTGCCGGCGCTCTTCAGCAGTGCGCTGGCCATCTCGATAATCGGGATGTTGGAATCGGCGGCTATCACGAAAACGCTCGCGGCCAAGAGCGGCCAGCGCGTGGATCCGAATCAGGAGATGATGGGCATGGGGGCGGGCAATATGGCGTGTGCTGTGTTCGGTGCCGTCCCCGGGTCGTCGTCGTTTACCCGCTCGGGGGTGAATTACCAGTGCGGCGCTTTGTCGCAATTGTCATCGGTTTTTAGCAGTGCCATCGTGTTACTGGTTTTTTTGGCGGCGATGCCTGTTTTCAACTACATCCCGCTGGCGGCGTTGGCGGCGCAGTTGATTAGGCTGGGAATTAGAATGATCACGCCGTCGCAAATCCGCGTGGCCTGCCGTTCAACGCATTCCGATGCCGCGGTGTTTGCCTGCACGCTGGGGACGGCTTTGCTGATCCGGCTCGACATCGCCATCTATGTGGGCATCGCCCTTGCTCTCGCTCTCTTTCTCCGGAAGACGAGTTCGCCGATGCTGGTGGAGTATAGTTTTGATGACAGTGGCTCGCTTGCTCAACTTTCCGATAAAAGCCAGAGGGTGAACCCGCAGATCGCCATCATTCACGTGGAGGGAGAGTTGTTTTTTGGCGCGGCGGACGGATTTTTGACGCAGGTGCGCACTCAGGCGGATGACGAAAATATCCGCCTGTTTATATTGCGGCTTAAAAATGCGCGGCATCTGGACGCCTCGACGGTGATGGCGTTGGATTCGTTGCACGAGTCGTTGCAAAAATCCGGGCGGCATTTGCTCATCAGCGGTTGTTCACCCGATGTTCTCAAGGTTCTTCGCGACAGCGGGATAAGCAAGTCGCTTGGCGAGGAAAACATTTTTGCCGGCGATCCGGTCAACCCCAATGTATCCACGCGCAAGGCGCTTATCCGGGCATCGCAGGTATTGTCGTCTGCGGATGCGGATATCCGCATTTTCTACGATAAGCGCAAGACTGAGGGCGCGGCGGGGCAGGGCTACACGCTGAACTTTCAGATATGATCCTAAGGCGGGCTGTTGAGCCATTCGCGCATTCGCGGCTAAAATAGTTTTAGTCTAAATCGCCAGAGGCCGCGAGTTGCGGTTCATTCCTCATTTATTGAGAAATCGCGCTACTGTTGCGACGGGAGAAGGTTGACTGATCCGGCACTTTTTGCGGTTTTCGTTGTCTCAACCATCAAATGAAAACAGCAAACACACGACATAGCTTAAATACCGCACAGGCAAGCCCTCCGGGGGCGATTTGCACGACTACTGCAGGCGGAGTTTTTGAAGCGCCACTGGGCGGAGGTCTGGTGTCGTTTTCGGCAAATGCACTTCCGGGCGAAAAGCCAGCGGCTCTTCTCGAGAGGCTGTTGTCTGAATGCGTGCGTAGGAAACTCGTTGCGGTGCAAGGTAATGTATTTTCTGATCCGGCGCTGGCCGAGGCGGTCTCCGTAGATTTCCCCATCTCGTGGACTGGCAGGCATGACACGCCGGAGGGGGATTTGCGCAGTGCCCGTGTGCTCGCACTTCCGGAGGGTTCTTTTGAGCGCGTGGAGGATTCTCTAGGCATCCGCAACGGTGTGCTTTGGGAAACTTCAGATAACCGTTATTTGTTGTTGGGGGCGTTGATTCCGGAGAATCCCGATGCTTCTGCTTTTGCGCAGGTGGATCTCATTTGGCGGCGGCTTAAAGCGACATTGGAAAAATCAAAATTTGCGCTGACGGATTTGGTGAGGACTTGGTTTTTCAACGACCACATTCTCGACTGGTATGACGATTTCAACGCTGCGCGGACGGCATTTTTTAACGAGAATAATGTCTTCGGTTCGCTTGTTCCCGCCAGCACAGGCGTAGGGACGTCCAATGCCCTCGGCGCTTTGTTTACGTTGGATGTGCTCGCGGTCGCGCCGCGCACCGAAAAAGTGAGCGCGATCATGGTTCCTTCGCCGCTCCAGTGCCCGGCCAATGATTACAAAAGTGCATTCAGCCGGGCAGTGGAAGTAGCCGGAGACGAAGGACGCCATTTGCTGGTATCGGGGACGGCTGGGATTGAGCCTGAAGGTCAGACTGCGCATCTGGGGGATCTCGACCGGCAGATAGACCTCGCGCTGCGGGTGGTGGCGGCGATACTGGAATCGCGCGGTATGGATTGGCGGAATGTGTCGCGGGCGATATTGTATTTCCCCGATGTTTCGTGGATGCCTCACTATGAGGCGCGGCGTGTGGCGCTTGGTCTCCCGGATATCCCCGCGATATACGCCCACTGTGACGTTTGCCGCGGCGATTTGCTTTTTGAGATTGAGCTTGATGCATTCAGCTTCGCTTGAGGCGATGCCTGCCCGGCGCGTTTTCCATGATTGAAAAATTGCGCCTCGCCCGCACAGTCCGGCACGTCATGCAAAAAACCACTCCGCTCTTGTCCATCCGCATCCCCGCCACGTCGGCCAATCTTGGCGCGGGGTTTGACTGCATTGGCGTCGCGCTCAACTTGTGGAATACGTTCGAGTTGCACCTTGTCCCCGGGCAGGAGGCTGCTGTCACTGTGGAATCGCACGGCGAGGCCGCTGCCACATTGCCCAAGGATCACACAAACACTGTGGCGCGCATCCTGTTTGAAGAACTGGACGAGGTGCTCGGGCAAAAAGCGCCGGGGCCGTTGAAGATCGTCTGCCGCAACAATGTGCCTTGCGGTAGCGGACTGGGTTCCAGCTCTACGGCGGTTATCGCCGGGTTGGTGTTTGCGCAGGCACTGGCCAGACGCGAATTAACGCCGGAAAATCTCGACACTTTGAAACGTGCGGTGCTGCCGCGTGCAGTGGAAATCGAAGGGCACGGCGACAATGTAGTGCCCGCGTTGACCGGGGGGCTGATGGTCATCACGCGTGCGGCCAACGGGCGCTTGTTGACGCATGCCATCCCGCTGCCCCGCCAGCGCGTTGTGGTATGTGTGCCCGATTTTGCCTTTCTCACCTCAAAAGCGCGTGCGGTGCTGCCGCCGGCGCTACCGCGCACCGACGCTGTTTATAATATCGGGCATGCAGTATTGACGATTGAGGCGTTGCGCACCGGCGATTTGAAGCTGCTCGCCAAAGCACTCGACGACCGGATGCACGAGCCGTATCGCGTCCCGGCGATTCCCGGAGCCATTGAGGCGCGGCAGGCGGCGCTCGACGCCGGGGCCGCTGCATCTTGCCTGAGCGGGGCGGGGCCGGGCATACTCGCCTTTGCCGGAGGGGAGCACGAGCGCGTTGGAGAGGCCATGAAGCGTTGTTTCGCTGACGCCGGATTACAGGCGCGGTATTGGGTTTTGGACACGACCGACAGCGGCGCGGAAATCTCTCTGGGGGTGCCGGTATGAATTTTGTGAGCACGCGAGGGCGGGATTCCGCCTCTTTTAACGAAGCTGTCATCCGCGGGCTGGCTGCGGACGGCGGCTTGTTTGTGCCGGAGCGCCTGCCGGATTTGTCCCCGCATTTGAAGCGGTGGCGCGGAAAGCCTTATGTCGAGCTTGCCGCCGACTTTCTGTCGTTTTTTGCCACAGATGTTTCCGCCGGTGCATTGTATTCCTGCCTCTCCCGCGCCTATGCTGCGTTTCCTGTGCCGCCTGCGCCCCTAGTGCAGTTGGGAGACGGATTGCATGTCCTTGAATTATTTCACGGGCCGACTCTGGCGTTTAAAGATTTTGCGCTTCAACTGCTTGGCCAGTTCTACGGCTTGCACATCCACACAACCGGGCGCCCGCTGAACATCCTCGGTGCTACTTCGGGCGACACCGGTTCGGCGGCCATCCACGGGATGCTCGAGCAGCCCGGTGCGCACAGCTTCATCCTTTATCCGGAAGGGCGTATTGCGGAATTGCAAGAGCGGCAAATCGCCTGCACCGGATCGCCCCGCGTCCACCCGCTGGCTGTGCGCGGGAGTTTTGACGACGCCCAGGCCATCGTGAAACAGATTTTCGGCGACGTAGCTTTTTCGGCGGCGCACTCGCTTACGGCGGTCAACTCAATCAACATCGCACGCATTCTCGCGCAGTGCATTTATTATCTGGATGCGGCATTGAAGCTCAATCCTCTGGAAAGCGACCCCGTGGAGTTCATCGTCCCGACGGGCAACTTCGGCAACGTGCTGGCAGGATGGATGCTGGGGAAAATGGGGGTGCCCGGGTTGCGTTTTTGCGTCGCCTCAAACGCCAATGCCGTGGTCGCTGAATTTTTCCGCAGCGGAGTCTATCGTCCCGGCACCGTCACACCGAGTCTTGCGCCCTCAATGGACATCCAGCAGGCGTCTAACTTCGAGCGCTGGCTGTGGTGGCACTTCAATGGCGACAGTGTCCGCGTGTGCGAGGCGCTGGAGGCGATCCGCAATCGAGGCGTGTTTTCGGCGGATACCGTGGTGTCGCCCGACATCCGCGCCACCACATGCGATGATGCGGGCATCCGGGCGCAGATCGCACGCGTGTATCGCGAGCATTCTTATGTGGCGGACCCGCACACAGCGTGTGCGTTTGCGGCGGTGAGGCCGGGCGTGCGCAGTGTGGTGTTGGCGACGGCGCACCCTGCGAAGTTTCCCGACACGATACAGGAAGCCACGAGCATCAACCCCGTGCATCCCTCGCTGGAAGCACTGAAAGGCCGGCCAGTCGTGAAGCAGGTGCTTCCCGCCGAGGTCGGTGCTGTGCGCGCGGCGATCGAAGCGGTGCAAAAATAAAACCAGCCTGCATATTTTCGCGGAGCCGGTGGAAGGGGTCGCCACCATACCGCAATTTTTTTCCGTAACGTTTCCTCCGAAACGCTTCTATTATGGACATACGCCTGAATAGCATTCCGCCCGCGCGTTTCTGTAAAAACAACCGACACCTGAAAAGCAAATGTCCACCACCACAACACCTACTTCCGATAATAGCCCCCGCCAGTCCCCGTTGGACGGTCTCGACCCCGCCGGTCTGCTCCGCCAAGCCGCCGCTGATGCCACCGCCACCGGCACCACCGAAGCGTCTGCGCAGGCGTTCATCCCGCCTTCGCCCGAAGCACTCGCCGCACTCTTCCCGCAATTCGACATCCTCGCCCTCCTTGGCAAAGGTGGCATGGGTGCCGTCTATAAGGTCCGCCAAAAAGCACTCGACCGCATCGCCGCCTTAAAAATCCTCCCCCGCGAAATCGGGGACAACCCCGCTCTCGCCACTCAATTCACCCGCGAAGCCCGCGCCCTCGCCCAGCTCAATCACCCCGGCATCGTCACCCTTTATGAATTTGGAGAAACAAGCGGCCTCTTTTTCTTCCTCATGGAATTTGTGGACGGCATGACCTTGCACCGCTTGCTCGACAATGGCCGCATCGCACCCCGCGACGCACTCGCTATCGTGCCGCAAATCTGCGACGCCCTCCAATATGCGCACGACCACGGCGTCGTCCATCGCGACATCAAACCCGAAAACATCCTCCTCGACAAACAAGGCCGCGTGAAGATAGCCGACTTCGGCCTCGTCAAACTCGTGCGCTCGCTCGCCGCTCCGGAGTCATCGCCAGCCGCCGCCTCATCCACCGCGACCCTCATCTTACAAGATGGGCACATTCTCGGCACTCCCGCTTATATGGCGCCCGAACAACGCGAACACCCGGCCACGGTGGATCACCGCACCGACATCTACGCACTCGGCGTCGTCTTCTACCAAATGCTCACCGGAGAGCTTCCCGGCAGACCCTTGCAAGTCCCCTCGGGCAAAGTCGCCATTGATGTGCGTCTGGACGAAGTCGTCCTCCGCGCACTGGAGAGCCAACCCGATCGCCGTTACCAACACGCCAGCGACGTAAAGACCCGTATCGAAGAAATCACCGGAAGCGCTGCCGGATCCGAAAAATCCACCAAGCCCAAACGCAAATCCTTCTTTGAAGAATGGTATCATCTGGGAGCGTGGAAACTCCTGACATATGGTGCGCTCCCCGTCGCGCTAATCTCGGTGCCGATAATCCTCTGGCAGACATCCCGGATAATGAATCTTTCCACCGCGATCATAAATCGAGCCGACGTAGCTTCGCCGGAAGCATCCACCCCGCCTGCCGAATCGGAGCTTTACAAGGCGGCTTTAGCAAACGCCGAAGAAAATCTCAGGAAGGTAAAAAATCGCCACGCCGCAGGCCATGCACCGCAGTCTGCTGTTTACGAAGCCGAGGACTTCCTCGCCTTTCTCAAGGCGAGAAATTCCGGTTCGCTGGAAGAGGCAAAGGTGAAATTGGCGGCCAATGAGCGGGACATCGCCATCGCCAAAAAGCAAGTTGCCGGTGGCCTGATATCCGCCTCATCGCTTCACGAATTGGAGACCCGGAGGAGTGTGATTTTATGGGATATAGAGCGCTTGCAGAAGACCACCACCGGCACTCCCGCCACCGCCGCTCCCGCCGAGCAAACTCTCCAACCCGACTCCGGTGACAATGAGGCACTGGCCAAAGCCACTACAGACTGGCTCGCCTTTGTGGACGCCGGGGAAAGCCTGGAAAGCCATGTGAGGGCGTCGGCGCATTTCCGTCAAAAAGTCCCCGCCGCTGAATGGCAGGCCATGCTCGCCTCATCCCGCAAATTGCTTGGTGAAACGCTGTCGCGAAAATTGAAATCGCGTGTCACGGTCAAGCGATTGCCCAATCTCCCGGATGGCGAATACAACATCGCCATTTTTGAATCCAGTTTCTCCAATACGAAAAATGCGGTTGAGACAGTGACATTCTCGCGCGAGAGCGACGGCGTTTGGCGCGCCGTGGGATACTACGTGAGGTAAGCCTGCATGGGGTTTCTCTGAACAAGGCCGATCGCGACAAAAATTGCTTTATGTCCACTTCCACTTCTCCTGTCGCTTTTGCCACCACGCGCTGGACGCTCGTCTTTCAGACAGGCGGTGGCGATGCTCCCGCACAGCGTGCTTTGGAAGAGCTATGCCGGATTTATTGGAAGCCGCTCTACGCTTATGTGCGCCGCCGCGGATACGCCCGTGCGGATGCCGAAGATCTGACTCAGGATTTTTTTGCACGCCTCCTCCAGCGGCACGATTTCGCGGCGGGGCTTGATGCCGGGAACGGGTGTTTTCGCGCCTTTTTACTGGCTTTGTTAAAACACCACCTCGCCAACGCCCGCGACCACGACTCGCGCCAAAAGCGCGGTGGCGGCATCCCTGCGTTGTCTTTGAACTGGGCGGATGCGGAATCCCTGCTGGAGCGCATCGGCGACACCGCGCCCGCGCCCGACGCCGCTTTTGACCACGGGTGGGCGTTGGCGTTGCTGGAATGCGTGCTTGAGCGGCTGCGCGAAGAATGGGAATGCAAAGGCAAAGCGGTGCTTTTTGACGTAATAAAGGTCTTTCTCACCCCGGAGCGTGCGGACGCTTCCTACGCAGACGCAGCGCACCGGGCGGGTGTGGATGAGGGCACTCTGCGTGTAGCCGCGCATCGCTTGCGGCGGCGCTACCGAGAGTTGTTGAAAGAGGAAATCGCGCAGACGGTAAAAGACTCCGCCATGGTGGATGAAGAACTTCGGGCGTTGATGCAGGCGTTCCATTGAGAGCGGGACGCTCTCAATGGGGATTTGAGATTTGAGATCTGAGATCTGAGATTTGAGATTGTTTTTTTCTGGGGAGCATACGCGTCCCGCGTGTGCCCGTGGGTGTCCCGCCCACGAGGCTAAGGCGGGCGGGACGCCCGCAAATGCACGCGAGACGCGTGCGCTCCCCGATGCAGACGAGGGGACTTTTTTAATTTGAGATTGGGGATTTGAGATTGTTTTCCATGAGGAGTGCACGATGAGGGTTTCATTCCACCACGCCGTCGCGCACATGCCTTACCTGCCAGTTTCCAGAGTCTTCGGGCAGGGTAGTGCCCGTGGCGATCACCTGACAACCTCCGCCCAGGGCACGCCAGAAGCCTGCTTTGCGCAAGGGGTCGAGTTCGCCCAAAATGTCGTCTGCCAATACGATTGGCGCGACGGGCCGGCGGCTGCGCAAGCGCTCCAGCCAGGCCAGTTCCAAGCCCAGAACAAGCCCGCGCTGCTGGCCTTCCGAGGCGGTGTCGCGTGCGGCACGTCCGCCGAAGAGAAATGAGAAATCGTCCCGGTGCGGGCCGCGTTGCGTGGAGTGCAGGAGGATGTCCGCCGTGCGTTGTCTGGCGAATAAATCCAGCCAGCCGGCATCGCCTCCTTCCGGCGCGGCGTTTGGCGCGAATGCCAGCCCGGCGGCATTTTCAGGAAGGCCGATTTGCCCACAGGCGTGCGCCAGGGCCAGCGCCAGGGCCGAGAGCGCATCGCGGCGGGTGGCGGTGAGCCGCGCCGCGCAGGGGGCCAGCACTTTCTCAAAGGCGAGCAGTTGGGCACTATCGAGGGCACCTTGCCGCAAGAGTAGGTTTCGCCCGGAGAGCGCAGCATGATAACGGCGCAGGGCGTCGAGGTAGCCCGGGTCGTCCGCCGCCACTACCATATCCAGCCAGCGGCGCCGCACGGCGGGTGCTCCGCGCAATAACTCGATGTCGCCCGAACAAAAGGGGACTGCGGGGAAGCGGCCTAGAAACTCGGAAAAACTGCGCACTGCGGTGCCATCCACGAGCACGGTTTTCTTCTTTGGTGTAAGCGTGAGCACGACATCTGCGGTTCCCTCAATCTCGTGTTCCAGCAGATACGCGGTTTGCGCCGCTGCCGCGCCGTGCCTGATCAGGAGCGCGGTATCCTGTGTGCGAAACGAGCGCAACGCGGGAAGCAGCCCGATGGACTCCAGGACGTTTGTTTTCCCCTGGCCGTTTTCGCCAAGCAGAAAGATGCGGTCATGTTCAAACGGGACCTCAGTGAAGGTGATATTGCGGAAATCCGCCAGACGCAGGCGTTTCAATTTCATGGCACGGTGATGACTCCGCTTTCCGGGTCGGTGTGCCGTGCTTCTTCATCCAATGCGCGGGCTGTTTGCCCCAGTGCGCCGGCGAGCATATGCCAGTCTGAGGGCAAGGTCTCCCAATACGCGCTCAGGCGCAGGGTGCGCCGCACGACGGCGCTGTCGCAGCCCATCGCAGCCAGTGTGTGCGAAGGGCTGCCGTCGAGTGAGGCGCAGGCCGAGCCAGTGGAGACGGTGAAGCCGAGCCGCTCCAGACGCTTCATCCAGCGGAGATTGTCGTGGCGGGGCAGGGCAAGCGACACGGTATTCCATGCGCGTTGTGCGGTGGATCCGTGGATGTGCGCTCCGGGGATTTCCTGGAGGACGATTTCCTCAAATCTGGTGCGTGCCGCTTCCCGCGCCGTGTTCTCCTCTGCCGCTTCTGCATCCGCTTCATCCAGTGCGGCCAGCATGGCTGCGATGCCCGGTAGATTTACCGTGCCCGCCCGCCGCCCGTGTTCCTGCCCGCCGCCGCATTGCCCGGAGAAAGCGGCATTGCGCACGGTGTCAAAAATCAAAAAGCCCGTGCCTTTCGGCCCGCCGAATTTGTGCGCACTGCCGCTTATGTAGTCACATGCGGGGAGGCCGCCAGCCGGGAATTTCCCGAACCATTGCGTGGCATCGCAATGAAATCGCGCTCCGTGGAGTGCCGCGAGGGCGTGTGCAGCGGCGACGGGCTGGACGACGCCCGTGTCGTTGTTTACGGCCATGAGCGATACGAAGGTCGTGCCTCCTGCGGCGAGCCAGTCCTTGAGCACATCCAGACGAGCCGTTCCAGAGGCGTCCACGGGCAAAAGGCGCAGGCGGCGAGCGCCGAAGAATTTTTTCACCGGTTCGAGGACACTTGGATGCTCGATTGCGGAGACGATGGCACAGGCATCCGGCGTTCGTGCCGCTTCAAAGGCCGCTACGGCGTTGTTTGCCTCGGTCGCCCCACTGGTGAAAACGATTCCGCTGGCGCGTGTTCCGGTGAGGGTGGCGAGCTGCTCGCGGCAGTGCTCCAGCGTGCTGGCGGCGCGTGCGCCTGCGGACGAGGGAGAGGCCGGGTTTTGCCAGAGCGAGGATTGCGCATTCGCCCATGCCGACATGGCTGCCGGGCGGAGCGGGGTGGTCGCATTGGCATCGAAGTAGCGCATAGGAAGCGGGCACGCGCGTGTTTCAACGCGGGACTTTCAAGACCATGCCGATTTGCAGTTTGGCTTCGTCTGAGGGCAGCAGGTCGCGGTTGGCATTGCGTATCTCGAGCCAGCGTGCACTTGTGCCATAGACTTGTATGCTGACCTTCATGAGGGTGTCTCCCTTTTTGACGGTGTATGTGGTCGGGATGTTACTTACCACGGCAGGACTCGGCGGCGGTGCTTTGGCGGCTTCCATGGCGATGGGCGGGATGGCTTCAGCGATGTTTGCCGGTGTGGTATTTTGCTGGCGCTCGGCGCGGGCGGCGGCGAGGCGTTTTTGCAAGTCAACGTTTTGGCGTTTGAGCAAGTCGTTTTCCTGGCGCAGGGACTGGTAGTTTTCGGCGAGCCCGGAGCGGTCTCCATCCAAGTCTATTGGGCGCCCCGGGATTTTTTGGAGAAACATTTTCTCGGCGCTTCGTATCAATTCTTCGACCTGGCGGGTTTGCTGTTTGGCCAGAGGGCCGCTGTCGCGCTTGAAGCGGAGGAATTGTTTGAAGTGGTAGCAGGCGTCGAGGGGCTGGTTTTGTTTGAGGCAGAGGCGGCCCGCTTCGAGGTGGGATTCGGGGGCGTCACCCAAGCGGGCATCAATGACCTGTTGGAATTTTTCAAGTGCGATGTTGTCGTTGGCAGTAGCCTCTGAGCGCAACAGGGCCTGCGCTTGTTTGTAGGCTGGATCTTCCGTCTCGGGCAGGTGGGCGACCGGCTCCGCGCTGCGCTCGCAGGCCGTCCCTGCTAACAAAAAAAACGCGAGCAGGAGAAGAGAAGGAATGCGGGGAATGCTGAAAAAGAGATTTTGGGCCATGTTCGTGAGTCTTGTTGAATGATGCGAGACGGGAGGTGCGCATGCAAAGAAACAAATGACGGAAAGGCAAGAATGCCCAAGCAGGATTTTTGGGCCGGGGCGGGCGGGTGGCCGCTGATAAATTTGGTGCTCAGGAGGGGACTTGAACCCCTACACCTTTCGGCACATGCCCCTCAAACATGCGTGTCTGCCAATTCCACCACCTGAGCGACTAAAGGAAAGGGCAGGGACAAGTGTATAATGGCGGCTCTTTGGCAACAAAAATTTTCAGAGTTTATTTTCCGCGGGTGCCTTTCGCCGGGATTCGGACTACCTCTCCGTCATTAGTGTAGGTTTCTTCTTCCTCCCGTCCGGAAAAGATGCTTTCATAAGTGCGTTATGTGGACTTCCGGATCAGTCGCCCGCCTTTTGGCTTCTCTTTCAAACCGCCCCCGCAATCGCGTCGTTGGCCGTCGTTGCCGCCTGTGCCCTGATTGTCCGTTAGTCCAACTTTAAAACCGCCTTTGGCAAAAACCGCCGTTTCTCGCATGAACGTCATAGACTTGCAGTGTAAAGTCGCAAACACCCCGGACGAAATCGAACAAATTCACCGACTCAATTACCGCACTTTTGTTGAGGAGATTCCCCAGCATCCGCCTAATCCGGAACGCAGGCTTGTGGATAAGTTTCACCACGAAAACGCCTACCTCGTCATCAAAGACGGGGAGCGTGTCGTCGGCATGTTTGCCATGCGCGACAAGCGTCCTTTCTCGCTGGACGGCAAGTTGCCCGACTTGGACAAGCATCTGCCTAAGTGTGAGTCCCCCGTCGAAGCGCGCTTGCTCGCCGTCGAGCCGGAATACCGCAGCGGCCCTGTTTTGCGCATGCTCATGGACAACGCCTTTGAGCAGGCCCACATCCACGGGTGGGATCTGGTGCTCATCTCCGGGACTACGCGCCAACTGCGCCTTTACCGGCATCTGGGCTTTGAGCCATTTGGCCCGATCGTCGGGACCGGCGATGCCCTTTTCCAGCCCATGTTCGTGCGCCCCAAGCGCGTAGCCACCGTGTTGACGACGCTTGCCGAGATCAGCAAAAAGGAAGACCTCGACACCGCGCTCCGCCGCAAGGCCATTTCCTTCCTGCCCGGTCCGGTCACCGTCACGCCCCGCGTGCTCGCCGCTGTGAGCGTGCAGCCGTTTTCCCATCGTTCGGCGCTATTTTACGATATGCTGGACGAGACCCGGCGCGGCGTATGCCGGCTTGCCGGAGCGCTCCATTGCCAGATTTTCCCCGGTAGCGGCACGCTCGCCAACGATATGGTGGCGCTTCAGCTCACGCGCACGCGTGCCCCCGGCCTCGTCCTTGTAAACGGCGAGTTCGGGAAACGCCTTGCAGGGCAGGCTTCGCGCACCGGGGCCCCCTTCAAGACACTTGAAATCGCCTGGGGGCGCCAATTCACACTGGAGGCCATCCGCGATGCACTGGATACCCTCCCCGTGGGCGGCTGGGTGTGGTGGGTGCATCACGAGACTTCGACTGGCATCATCAATCCGCTCCGCGAAATCACGGACTTGGCCCGTGCCCGCCAGATCACGCCCGCTGTGGATGCTATCAGCTCCGTGGGGAATATTTCCGTGGATTTGCACGATATCGAGTTTGCCACCGCTGTGAGTGGCAAGGGGCTGTGCGGCTATCCGGGACTGGGCATCGTCTTCCATCGCGCTGGCAATATCGAGCAGCGTCTTGACGTGCCCTCCTATCTCGATCTCGGCTATTGGATACGGCAGGATGGCGTTGGTTTTACACATTCTTCCAACCTGCTTTCGGCACTGGCGACCTCGCTCACGGAGCAGGATTTCCCGGCGCGGCACAAGGTCATCGCCGAACGCGACGCCTGGTTGCGCGAAGCGCTCGCGGAGAGTCGGTTCGACATCCTCACCCATGGCCCCAATGCCTGTCCCGCCGTGTTGACGCTCATTCCGCGCTCAGGTCTCAGCGCATGGGACACCGGTCTGACACTGGAAAACGAGGGTTTTGTGTTGAGCTACCGCAGCAATTATTTGCGCGAGAGAAACTGGTTGCAAATCAGCCTGATGAGCGTCCCTTCCATTGAGACCTTGTCCACGCTGGTGGCGCTGCTGAAGTCTTAGGCCCTGTTTACAATCTCCGTGAAACGCCGACTTTTCCGTGGTGCCGTTGGCACCGTGCCCAGTCCGCTTTTTTAAGGTCCTTAAGGTTGGCGTTCCCGATGCACGGCGCGGGGTGTTTCTCAAAAGACTGCAACAGGCTCTTAATGGCAAAGCAGGCATCCTGATTCGCTTCTCCTGCTTCCGATAGCATTAAACAAGTTCTCTAATGCGCCGGGCGACTTCGATGGCGTTTTCTCTGCTATTGAATGCCGAGATGCGGAAGTAGCCTTCGCCCGCCCGCCCGAAACCGCTGCCGGGCGTGATGACGACGTTTGCTTTGTTGAGCATGTTGTCGAAAAATTCCCAACTGCTTAGCCCGTTCGGCGTCTTTACCCAGATGTAGGGCGCATTTTCACCGCCGAATACTTGCAGCCCGGCATTCACTGCGCCGGTGCGCAATATGGCGGCGTTGCCCATGTAGTGTGCGATGAGTGCCGCTACCTGCGCCTTGCCTTCCGGGGAATAAAGGGCTTCGGCGGCGCGTTGCACGATGTAGCCGGTGCCGTTGAATTTGGTGCTCGTGCGGCGCGACCACAAGCCGCGCAAGGGGACGCGTTGCCCGTCGGCGGTCTTTGCCGTCAATTCTCCGGGCACGACGATGAATGCACAGCGCACGCCCGTAAAACCGCCGTTTTTGGAAAAACTGCGAAACTCAATGGCGCACCGGCGCGCACCGGGAATCTCGTAAATGGAACGCGGAATGGAGGCATCCTGAATGTAGGCTTCATAGGCGGCGTCAAAAAGCAGAAGAGTGTCGTTGGCCAATGCGTAGTCCACCCAAGCTTGGAGTTGGGCGCGTGTGGCGACTGCGCCGGTGGGGTTGTTCGGGAAACAGAGGTAGGCGACATCAAGTTTCTCCTGTGGCGGCGCGGGCACGAACCCGTTTTCCGCAGTGCCCGGAAGGTAGTGCAAACCGGCGTAGGCACCGGAAGCGTCGGCGTCGCCGGTATGCCCGGCCATCACGTTGGTATCCACATAGACGGGATAAACGGGATCGGGGATGCCGATGCGGTTTTGGTGGCCGAGGATGTCGAGGATGTTTCCGCAGTCGCACTTGGAGCCGTCGGAGATGAAGATTTCGTCTTCGGCGACATCAATGCCGTGTGCGCGATAGGCATTTTGAGAGATGGCCTGCCGGAGGAATGGGTAGCCTTGTTCGGGGCCGTAGCCGCGGAAGGTGTCACGGGAGGCAAGCTCGTCCACCGCGCTGTGGAGTGCGGCGACGGCGGCAGGCGGGAGCGGCTCGGTGACATCGCCGATACCGCAACGGATGAGTCGCGCCTTGCCGTCCGGGTTGCCTTCGCAAAAGGCGTTCACGCGGCGGGCGATTTCCGGGAAAAGGTAACCGGCCTTGAGTTTGAGATAGTTGTCGTTCAGGAAAGCCATGGGTGCGGGAGTGAAAGGAGAAACGGAAAATAAGAAACATAATTTTGCCGGAGAACATCCCTCCCGCATTGTGTTATGCTAGTGATGCCCGCTGTGTTTTTTCAGCTTTTCAGTTCTCCGGCATTGTCTAGGTTCCGTTGGCCATGTCCGAAACCGAAGCCATGTTACAGCTCCTTTTGCGCGCGCTGGGCGAAACCCTCGCCATGGTGTTTGCAGCGGGCTTGCTTGGCATGGTGGGCGGGGTGCCGCTGGGGACGGCGCTCTATGTTACCGGTCCGGGGCGCTTTCTCGCCCGCCCGTGGGTGAACCGCATCCTCGGGTTGTTTGTCAATGCGGGGCGGTCGGTGCCGTTTATCATTTTGCTCGTCGCCGTTGTGCCGTTTACCCGTTGGGTCGTCGGGTCGTCCATTGGCGTTGCCGCCGCTATTGTGCCGCTGACTCTTGGCGCGGTGCCGTTTGCGGCCCGGCTGGTGGAGGGGGCGTTGCTGGAAGTGCCTCCGGCGCAGATTGAAGCGGCGTATGCACTGGGTGCCGGGAACAGGCAGGTGATTTGCCGCGTGTTGCTCCCCGAGGCGCTGCCGGGCATCCTGCACAGCGCGACTGTGCTGCTCGTCGCACTGGTCAATTATTCGGCAATGGCCGGGGCTGTCGGCGCGGGCGGGCTGGGGGATGTGGGTATCCGTTACGGGCTTTATCGTTATAACGGCGGGGTGATGCTCGTGGTTATCTTGTTGATAATTCTGCTCGTGCAAGGCATCCAATGGGTGGGTGACCGGCTTGCGTCCGGCGCAGACAGGCGTTTCTAAAAAATTTCCTTTTATGAAAAAATTTCTATTTGCCTTCTCTTTTGCACTCTTTGTCGGGGTGTTGTTTTTCTCCGGTTGCGGGGAAAATAAAAGCGCCATGGTGAAGCTCCGCATCGGCGTCATCTCCGGCCCGGAAGAACAGGTGGCGGAGGTGGCGGCCAAAATCGCACGCGAGCACCACAATATAAATGTCGAGTTGGTGGCGTTCAGCGACTACCTGATGCCCAACGCGGCATTGGACGACGGGACGCTTGACGCCAATGCATTCCAGCACCTCCCGTTTCTCAACCAACAGGCTCTGGCGCGTGGCTACAAGCTGGCCGTCGCGGGTAAGACATTCCTGTATCCACTTGCCGGATATTCAAAGCGTTTCAAGAAGGTCGCCGATTTGCCTGACCGTGCCCGCGTGGCTGTGCCCAATGATCAGAGCAATCAAGGCCGTGCGTTGCTCCTGCTCGCCGGGCAGGGGCTGATCACGCTGCGTGCGGGCGTAGGGGCCAACGCCAGTGTGCTCGACATCATAGATAACCCGAAGAAGCTGCGCATACTGGAACTCGATGCCGCCCAATTGCCGCGCGCGTTGCCGGACGTGGATCTCGCTGTCATCAATACCACCTTCGCCAGCCAAATCGGGCTGACTCCGGCGGTGGACGGCTTGTTTATCGAGGATAAAAATTCGCCCTATGTGAATCTGATCGTCACGCGAGAGGGCCGTGAGAACGACCCCGCTGTGCGCGCCTTCGTGCAGGCTTACCAGACAGAGGAGGTCTTGCGGGCTGCGGAAAAACTATTCCCCGGCAGCGTGGTCAAGGGATGGTAACCGGCGGCGTGGAGCATGTGCCCGTCGGCATCACGGGCGGTGGTGCGAATCGCGGTGAATCGCGGCGTATGTCCATGGCGTTTTTTTTCGCCGGCTTTGGCACCTTTGCGCTCATTTATGATGTGCAGCCGCTCCTGCCTGAATTCCCGGTGGACTTTGGTGTCTCGCCTGCCACGGCCAGCCTTGCGCTCTCGTTGACCACCTTTTCGCTTTCCGTGGCCATGCTTGCCGCCGGGCGTCTTTCTGAACTGGTGGACCGGCGGCACTTGATGAGCCTCTCGATTGTGCTCGGCGGCGGCATCAGCATCCTCTCGGCATTTTCGCCCGGATGGGGTGCGTTTCTTGTGATGCGTGCCTTGCTCGGCGCGGTGCTCGGCGGGTTGCCGGCGGTGGCGCTCGCATACCTGGCTGATAACGTGCCGGGGAACCGATTGGCGACAGCCGTGGGCCTTTACGTATCGGGCACGGCGTTTGGCGGCATGTCGGGGCGCCTCATCGGGGGCACGTTGACGGATGCATTGAGCTGGCGGCATACGGTAGGCATCATCGGGGCGCTGTGTCTTACAGCCGGGATACTGTTTTTCTTCGCTCTTCCGCGCAGTGATATACGCCGCCCGTCTGCACCGGAGCCATTGCGACATCTTCCGAAGCGTTTCAGTGCCCAGTGGCGGGATCCGGTGTTGCGCCGCCTCTTCCTTGAGGGCGGGCTGTTGCTCGGCTGCTTTGTGGCGACTTTTAATTACCTGTGTTTCCGCCTGCTCAATCCGCCGTTTTCGTTTTCACAGGGTAAATTATCGCTGGTCTTCCTGATGTATTTTGTCGGGGTGTTTCTTTCGCCCTTGTGCGGGCGCCTTATCGCACGGTTCGGGCAGACCGCCGTGCTGCGCGGGGCGTTTCTCACGACTGCCACCGGTGCTGTTATGAGTATGCCCGATACACTGTTTTTCCTTTTGGCTGGATGCGTGCTTGTGACGGCGGGCTTTTTCGCCGGGCACGCTACGGCGAGCGGCTGGGTGAACCGCAGGGCGGAGACCGGCAAGGCCATTGCCTCGGCCCAGTATTTGACGGTGTATTACATTGGCGCGTCGCTGCTGGGCTGGCTTGGCGGCTGGGCGTGGCAATGGGCGGGCTGGGACGGCGTGGCCGCCATGGTGGCTGCCGCAGCGCTGGTGGCAGTCACGCTTGTGCCGCGCAATCCGGCAGCTTGAGGCGGCCCGCTTTTTTTACGAAATGAGCAGGTTGTTTGCTTGCGTTGGCGCACACGCTTTCTTTGCTGGCAGGCGTTCCCAACATCACTCCCATGTCCACGCATACTCGTAGATCCGCGTTCACTCTCGTCGAAATCGTTATCGTCGCTGCCCTTGCCGCCCTCATCGCCGGATTATCCATCGGCCCCATTCGCCGCGGCATCCGCAACAGCCGGGAAAACACCATCCGCGAAAACCTCCAGTCCGTCTGGATTGCCGCCAACCGGCATTTCCTCCAATACGAGAAAACGGAAGTCACACTTGAACCGCCGACTGTGGCTAATGAGGCGAGCGCGTTGCGCCTTCCGGCTCTCAAAAAGGTAGTCGGGGAAAATTACGCCACCGTCAACAACGGCAAAATTACCAGCAAAGACAAAACGCTGGAGATCTCTTATAAGGACAAAGATACCACGCGGACAGTGGCCTATCCCACCGGGCAGTAATCCCCCGCGCGGCTGTTGCTCACGGGGCGAGCGTGCCGAGCAGGGCGCTGAACTCCACGACCTCTGTGAGGTAACCGTCCACGGCCTCTGCGGCGAGTAGTCTGCGGAGTTTTTCGAGGAGTGGCCCGCGTTGCGCTCCGAGCCGTTCCTCCGACGTGATGGATTGCGATAAGACCCGGTCGAGCAGCCGTTCGACGGGTGTCTCGATTTTTTGGATAATGCCGATTCGCTCTACTTGGTTGAACCGGGATCGGAGAAGAAACGAAAGGTGCGGGCACCAATCCGGGCTATGGCGTGCAGCATAGCTTTCATCCTGTGTGATAAATGGTTCCAGCAGTTCCTGAAAGCGGACACGCCACGGGTTTTCCGGCGCTTTGCAATGCGAGTCCTCAAACAGTGCCACAGCACCGCCGGGCAGGACACGCGTTTCGAGTTCCTTCAAAGTAGCTGCGCGATCCATCCAGTGAAACGCACGCCCTATCGTGACCAAGCGGAACAGGCCCGGGGGCAGGGCGGACAAATCGTAGCTGCTGCCTTGCAAAAAGGTGGTATTGCCGCGCACGCCTGCCTCTGCGGTGAACTGCTCCGCCTCGCGCAGCATAGCGGGTGCCGGGTCCACACCGAAAACTTCTCCCGCGTGCGGCGCAAAGGCGGCGGCGAGAAATCCCGGCCCGCAGCCCAGATCCAGCACACGTTCCTGCGCGGTAAGTCCGGTGCGCTCCGCCACGCGTTGGATAAGCGAGGCGGGATAGTTCAGGCGTCCGGGCACATAGTATCTGGCGGCGCTTTGGAAACGGTTTGGCTCAAATTTGATTGGCATGGCTTTTGGCATTCGTGATCAATGGCGGCGTTGCTCCCGCTGTTCCATGAAATTTTTTTTGCCGTTGTCCAATCTTTCGGCCATCAAGCTCTTGCGATTTTCATGATGTGGTTCGCCTAAGCTTTATTTTCATCCACGAATTTCACGAATTTTTTCATTTCGAAACATAAAGCAATTTGGTCACTCGCTATTTCGAGTGAGAACTTGGAAACATCTTCCTCCGAAGGAGGTAAATTTGAATATCCGCCGGTTACACCGCTTCGCGGTTCACCGGCGGTTATTCAAATTTCCCCCCGTTGGGGGATTCAGAAGAAAAAGATCCTGCGCTCCACTCAAAATAGCGAGGAACCATAAATTCAATGAACATCTGTGCTCATTTCTGTAAGTTGTGTCAAAAAAAGCTTACGATGCCTTTTCCCATCCAATTCGTGTAATTCGTATAATTCGTGGATGAAAAAAATCACAGTCATTCCATAACTCCTATTTGGAAGCGCTATGAAGGTTGTTTTCGCTCTCTCCTGTGGGATGCCTGCTTTTTTGGGTTCAAACACCACCCGTAGTTTGTATTACCAAAAACCATGCGTGAAAAAATCCCCACAAACGGCGGGCAGGCGCTCGTTGACAATCCTTTCGCCTCGTTAAAGTCGGATCTGTTCCCGCCTGCTCCTGTGCCTCCGGCGACACCCCGGGCAAGCGCTCCGGAAAAACCGGCGCGCCGTGGCATTGTGCATCTGCGCATCGAGCGCTCTGGGCGCGGCGGCAAGACAGTGACCATTCTTTTCGGCCCGGGCATAGAGCGATTGTCCGAGGCGGAGTGCGGCGCACTTTTGCGTGCGCTCAAGGCCGCCTTGGGCACGGGGGGCACCGCAGGCGCACCGGGCACGCTGGAAGTGCAGGGGGACGAGCGCCCGCGCGCCGCCGAATGGCTCAGTAAGGCGGGATTCAAGCCACATATTGCATGAGGAGCCGCTTGGCTTGGCCGACTATTTTTCCCGCACTGGCTCACCGCTGAATTTTACCACAATTTCTTTCTCCTGCCCTTGCGGCACGGGCTTGAATAACAGGATGAAATTATCGGCGACCACCGGCTCGTATTCCCAGCCGGATATGATTTTGACATTCTTCAATCGCATGGTGAACAGCGTGCCGATCGGCGTGGTGTTTTGCGCCGCCATCATCCGATTGTTGATTTCTATGCGGAAAGTATGCTCGCTCCCAGCGGACATTAGCCCCGTGGAGACGAAGGCAGGCTCTTCGGGCGAATCCAGCGTAACCCGCCACGCAGGATCTCCGTAAAATGCCGATGCATCTACCTCCTGCCGCAGCCCGGCGAGTTCGTGCAGCATCCATTGCTGGTTGAGAAAGAAGCTTTCACTGAAAGAGTTGCGCCCGGGCAGCGTTTGCCAGATGTCGAGCATCCCCTTGCTGCTTCGGCCAAGTGACGTTGCGTCCGCATAGGCGGCTATCTGATTGATGCCTTCGGCTGCATGCGGTCTCTGCGCTGCATTCACCAGAGCGCATGCCGGAAAATTGCAAATGGCGACCGGGGTCAAATCCTGGGCAGATTTTCCCCGTTTTTCAGTCAATGCCCCGAGCTGCGTTTTTTTGATTTCGTGCGGTGCCGACACTAGAGCGATGCGCAATGCCCCGGCTGCATCGTTCCCCGTGATGATGCCCCATTGCGTGTCCTCCCAGGGGTCTTCATCAAGCTGCCGGACAAGCAGATGGATGTCGGCGATGTAATCCTGCCCGCACTCTTCGGGGCGGGCGACAAATGCTGTGTAGCGCGGCATAGTTGCCGTCAGCACCTCGCGTGCTCCTGCCACCCCGCCCTCGTAAAAAACAAGCTGCGCACCGTGTTTACTCACGAGAGCATCGGCGACGGCGCGCCAGCTTTTTTCAGCATAAGTGTTTTTAGAAACGACTACAGAATAGCTTGTTCCGTAGGAATTTCCGGCAGACAGCAGACTGTATTGAGAGACGCACCCGGAAAGTAAAAATACTGTTGAGGGGAAGAGCGCGAACAATCGGGCGGAGAATCTATCCGCAAATCGAAATAATAATAAAAACATAATACCTTGAGCAAAATCCGTTCATAGGATTTTTCAACAGGAAAGCGGGATGCCGCGCCCCAAAGCCACCCGCGTTCCGGTGAAATATGCAGGTGAATCCCTCCAGGAGCCATCTTCTGCAAATTTACCGCTCGACTCAAAAAACACCCTTGCCTTAGCCTAGGGCCTCTCGCGTCCACCGCATCTAAAATACAAATGAGTGATTCCTTGAAACACGAATGTGGCATTGCCTTTGTCCGGCTGCTCAAACCTTTTGACCACTACGGCCTGAAATACGGCACGCCTCTCTATGGTTTCAACCAGCTCTTTCTCCTCATGGAGAAGCAGCACAATCGCGGACAGGACGGGGCCGGCATCGGCTGCGTGAAGCTCGACATGCCACACGGGAAGGCATTCATGTTCCGCGATCGCGACCCCACCACCCAGGCCCTTGCCCAGATCTTCACCCGCCAGCTCGCCTCCTACGACGCCAAATTCAGGAGCACCACCCTCATCCCGGAGCTTCCGGGATCCTTTAAGGAAAACTTCGACTTCGGCGGGGAAATCCTCCTCGGGCATCTGCGCTACGGCACCTCCGGGAATCTCGATGCCGGCTCCTGCCATCCCTACTTCCGCAAGAGCATCTGGCCTACGCGCAATCTCATGCTCGCGGGCAATTTCAACATCACCAATTCCGGCGATTTGAACACCAGCCTCGTGCAACGCGGGGCGCACCCCATCTTTTCCACCGACACACAATCGCTTCTGGAGGAGATCGGCTTCTGGCTCGATGAAGAGCACACCAGCCTCTACCGCGAACTGCGCGAGAATCTCACTGGCGCAGAGATTCCCCCCGTCATCTCCCGCCGCCTTGATGTGGCCAAGGTGCTTCGCTCCGCTTCCAAAAACTGGGATGGCGCTTACGCCCTCATCGGCCTCATCGGAAACGGCGATTGCTTCATTCTGCGCGACCCCAACGGCATCCGCCCCTGTTTCTACATCCAGAACGATGAAGTCTTTTCCGTGGCCTCCGAGCGTGCCGCCCTCATGACCATCTTCAGTGTCGCCAAAGAGGATGTCCACGAGCTTGCCCCCGGCCATGCCATCATCATCAAGCACGATGGTGCCATCTCCATCGAAGAGATCATCCCGCCGCGTGCGCCAAAGCACTGCTCCTTCGAGCGCATTTATTTCTCACGCGGTAACGATCCCGAGATCTACGCCGAGCGCAAGGCACTCGGCGCCGCCCTTGTGGGTAAGGTGCTCGACGTCGTCGGGAACGACATGGAGCACTCCGTCTTCTCCTTCATCCCGAACACTGCGGAAGTGGCCTTCTATGGCCTCATCCACGAGATTTACCGCCGATGGCGCACCAACACACGCGATGCCATTCTGGATGCCGCCGCGACGGGCAAGCTCGACAAAGCATTTCTCGACCACCTGTTTTCCAGCACTTGGCCGCGCAGCGAAAAAATCGCGCACAAAGACATCAAGCTGCGCACTTTTATTTCCGAAGAGAAGAGCCGCAAGCGCATGGCCTCGCACGTTTACGACGTCTCCTACGGCACTGTCCGCGACGGCGATAACCTCGTGGTCGTGGACGATTCCATTGTGCGGGGCACCACGCTGCGCCAATCCATCATCAGGATGCTTGCCCGGCTTGCGCCCAAACGCATCATCATCGCCTCGACCGCCCCCCAGATACGCTATCCGGATTGTTATGGCATAGACATGTCTGAGATGGGCAAATTCCTCATCTTCCAAGCCGCTGTGTCTTTGTGTAATGAGACCGGCAAAAAGGAATTGTTGAGAGAAGTTTATCAGCGGTGTGCAGCCCAGGCGGACAAACCGGCGGAGGAAATGGAGAACTTTGTAAAGTTGGTTTACGAGCCTTTCACCGAAGAGCAATTGTCGCGCCGCGCCGCCCTTTTAGTCACGCCGGAAGACTCTGATTGGCAGGGTGAGCTTGTGCTCGTTTTCCAATCCATTGAGAACCTGCACAAAGCCTGCCCCACAAGCCCGGGCGACTGGTATTTCACGGGGGACTATCCCACGCCGGGTGGACTGGCGACTTTGAATCGGGCCTACCTCAACTTTTACGAAAAGCGTTCCGGGCGCAGCTATTCGTAATTTTCACGACAGGCGCGGGGCACTTCTGCTGCCACTTCTTTAAGGTCCTTAGCGACCTTAGGGTTTCAAGAGATTGTAAACAGGTTCTTAACGCCCTCAGCCTTATACCATTCGTGCCGAAGAATCGTTTCCAATCAAAGTCTAAAGATAAACCATTTTTAGCCGCGAATGCGCAGATGTCGCGAATAAGATACAAATAATTAGAATTCAAAAAATCTGGAGCGCAGCGGCTCTCATTCGCGCCATTTGCGTATTCGCGCCTAAAATGTCTCTTCTAAAGAGATGTTTTTACTGGTGAATGGCATTAGCAGGATTCATCAGGGGGCAGAAAGGTGGGCATCCACCGCCGCTTTCATTTTTCGTAACAGCAAATCTCCGGCGAGCACTTTTCCCTCTGGCGAAATCAGCCACGCACGGTTCGCCTGAAACGAATCCCGATAAGCGTTCCATGTCGAAAAACTTTCCTTGGTTAAGAAACCATGCCAGCCGGGAACCCCAACTTCCTGAATAAACCCCTTTGTCAAATCCGGGTCGTAATCACGGCTCATCCGCAAAACGACAAAGTTTTCATTCGCCTTGTGCTGCTCGGCGATGGCCTGAATAGTCGGCAACGCACTCCGTGTATAGTTGGCCTTCGCCGCCCAAAAATAAATCAAAACAGTCTTCCCTTTATATTCGGAAAAACGCCGCTCTTTGCCATCCATGTCCAAGAAAGAAAAATCCGGTAAGATGTCTCCGGCGGCAATTTCTTTTAGTTTCTTTTTTGCTGCTTCCTCGGCTGCTCTTTTTTCCATCGTTTTCTTTATGTCGTCTCGAAGATCAATTGTCCCCAAATCCTGTGCTTCTTCCGTAAACGTCTTTCCTTTTGGCAAAACGACTTCAATCTTTGGTTGTGTTTCAGCATCCTGAAAGGACAGATAATACTTCCCAGCCGGAATATCTTCGAAATAGAAAGTGCCGTCCTCTTTTGAAATTATAGCTTGAAACCAAGGAAGGGTGCTGTGAAGGTTTGGATTTTTTTCCAATTCCAGCATTTCGTCTGTCCGGTGCTCTTCCCACTTTTTACCATCCGGACGCACCGGAGATGAAATTTGTGCATTTTCTTCCTTTTCACGATAAATCTGAACGAGGTCGAGCTCTTTACTTTCAACAAGAAGCAATTTTCCG
>JAITXH010000026.1 GCA_031284845.1 Puniceicoccales bacterium
AAAGGCTCCAAAAGGGTCTCATGCAGACGGCCTGCGGCGGAAGGATTCCAGTGCGTCTCTGAAGGCGAGAAAGCAATAAAAACGATATTATTCTCACACGAAGGCACGAAGACACGAAGGCTGGCGCAGATGGAAAGCACTTTGTGAGGAGGTAAGTCGTAATGAATTTTCTATTTTTTCAAATACAATTTTCAAGGGACATTGAAATCTTTTGGGACATAGTGTCAGCGCCAGCCTTCGTGTCTTCGTGCCTTCGTGTGAAACCTAATCACATGATTGTTGATTAATCCGAAGCGATGAATTTTCAAAGTTTTGAGGGCCATTGAGAATACGTTTTACCCCTTCTTTGAAAGTCTCGCTCCCGAAGTTTAAGAGAAGCCCGAGAGGAAGTTTCATTAGACGTAAATAAGTGAGAAGTTGTTTTGAATGTATAGGGGATAATTTTTCTACAGATTTTAATTCTATAAGAAGAGTATCGTTGATGAGGAGATCAGCACGGAATCCTTCGTCCAAATCGAGTCCAAGGACATTGATAGGAATAGGCTTTTGTCGGCTGACTTGCAGGCCGTTCTGAGTTAGCATCTTGGCGAGAACTATTTCATAAACGCTTTCCAGGAGACCCGGGCCAAGTTCTTGGTGAAGACGAAAGCCACAGTCAACGACGATGCGGGCTAATTCTTCTTTGTCTCGGGTGGGATTGGGGATGATAGTGGACATGTGCGTGGATGAGTGACTTGAGTGGAAAGGGTTTGGGATTATGGGAGTCGTGTGTGAAAGGAAAGATTTTTATTGCTCACACGAAGGCACGAAGACACGAAGGCTGGCGCAGATGAAAAGTGCTTTGTGAAAAGTAAATCGTGAGAGAACTTTGTTTTTCAAATATAATTTTTAAGGGATGCTTGGAATCTTTTTGGTCCTAGCAACTGCGCCAGCCTTCGTGCCTTCGTGTGAAAATTATTTGTTTAGATATTTTTCATTATCATGAATAACAAGGTGTGAATATATTTTAGACATTTTTAAAATTTGATATGGATATTTATACCAAAAAAAAGGGACAGGCAAAAACGCCTGTCCCTCGTTGTCAGCCTCTCGTTGTCAATTCTTACTTCTTGTCGTCGTCCACGACCTCAAAGTCGCCGTCAACGACATTGTCGCCTTTAGGCTTTTTAGGATCGCTTCCGGCACCTTCTGCACCGCCGAACGGATTGCCTCCCGCAGCTCCGGCACCCTCGCCGCCCGGAGCACCTCCGGCTGCTTGCTGCGCGGCATAGACTGCTTGGCCAAGCGCTTGCATTAGCGTCTCGATTTTTTCTTTGTGTGCTTTTAGCGCTTCAACCGGCGTGTCTTTGTCAGCAAGGAGCTTCTTGCCTTCTTCGACAAGCGGTTCGATCTGATTTTTGATTTCCGCAGGCGCTTTGTCGCCCAATTCTTTGACCTGCTTATCCACTTGGAACACAAGCGAATCAAGCTGGTTTCGCGTCTCAACAGCTTCGCGGGCCTTTTTGTCTTCGTCGGCGTGAAGCTCGGCTTCTTTGCGGAGTCTTTCAACCTCTTCTTTGGAAAGCCCGCTGCTGCCGGTGATGGAAATCTTTTGCTCTTTACCGGTGCCCTTATCCTTGGCGCTGACATGCAAAATGCCGTTGGCGTCAATGTCGAAGGTCACCTCAATCTGCGGCGTGCCGCGGGGAGCGGAAAGAATGCCGTCGAGGCGGAATGTGCCGAGCTTTTTGTTGTCATGCGACATGGGACGTTCGCCTTGGAGGATGACAATGTCCACGGAGGGTTGGTTGTCCGCTGCGGTGGAAAAGACCTGGCTCTTCTTGGTCGGAATCGTGGTGTTGCGCTCAATCATGGGCGTGGCGATGGCACCGGCGGTCTCGATAGCGAGCGTGAGCGGTGTGACGTCGAGGAGGAGCACGTCGCGGACTTCGCCTTTGAGAACGCCGCCTTGGATGGCCGCGCCGATAGCAACGACTTCATCGGGATTGACGCCTTGGTGGGGCGTTTTCCCGGCGAGGCTTCGGGCGATTTCGACGATCTTGGGCATACGCGTCATGCCACCGACGAGGACGAGTTCATTGACTTCGCTCATGGTGAGTTGGGCGTCCTTCAAACAGGCCAAGAAGGGGCTACGGGTGCGTTCGCTGAGGCGGTCGCAGATCTGCTCCATTTTGGCGCGGCTGAGCGGGATGTTGAGGTGCTTGGGGCCGCTGGCGTCTGCCGTGATAAAGGGGAGGTTGATGTCCGTGCTTTGCGCGGAAGAAAGGGCGATCTTGGCCTTTTCCGCTTCTTCCTTGAGGCGTTGGAGCGCCATGGGGTCTTTGCGGAGGTCAATGCCGTTGTCGCGTTGGAATTCGGCGACAAGCCAGTCAATGATGGCGGTGTCCCAATTGTCGCCGCCGAGATGGGTATCGCCGTTGGTGGCCTTGACTTCAAAAACGCCGTCACCGATTTCGAGGATGGAGACGTCGAAGGTGCCGCCGCCGAGGTCGTAAACAGCGATTTTTTCGTCAGACTTTTTGTCAAGTCCGTAGGCGAGCGAGGCGGCGGTCGGCTCGTTGATGATGCGCAGGACTTCGAGGCCGGCGATGGCTCCGGCGTCTTTGGTGGCTTGTCGCTGGGCGTCGTTGAAGTAGGCGGGGACGGTGATGACCGCTTGGGTGACTTTTTCGCCGAGGTAGGCTTCCGCGTCGGCCTTCAATTTGGCGAGGACCATGGCGGAGATTTGCTCGGGGGCGAAGGTTTCCTTCTTGCCGTTGACAGTGCAGGCGATCCAAGCGTCGCCGTTTTTGCCTTCCACGACAGCGTAGGGAAGGGATTTGATTTCTTCCTGAACTTCGCGGAATTTACGCCCGATAAGGCGTTTTGCGGAGAAGATGGTGTTTTGCGGGTTGGTGACGGCCTGGCGTTTGGCGGCCTGGCCGACGAGTCGGTCGCCATTTTTGGCGAATGCGACGATGGATGGTGTGGTGCGGGCACCTTCGCTGTTAGGGATGACGACAGGTTCGCCGCCTTCCATGATGGACATGCAGGAGTTTGTGGTGCCAAGGTCAATGCCGAGAACTTTGTTGCTCATAGTAGCAACCATGTCAGCAAATCGGGTGCCAAGGAATGATGAATAGTGTAACTAATTGAAAATTAAATAATAAAAAACTTTCTCTTTTTAATCAAGTCAGACATTGGCGGGTATTTTTCAGCCAAAATGTCACAGTGGGACAGTGATGGAGTGGACTGGCGGCGCGGTATGCTGTGTGCGGGAGATTCTGGAGAGTTTATCTTACTTTTATAATACTTTGTTTTTCAATTTGTTGAGACTTTTATGTTTTTGGGAAAAGCAACGGTTATTTTTTTGACACTGGACCTGCGTCTATGCCATGTTTCCAGCTTCGACGATAAAAAAATGAAATATATATCCATCCGTCTTTTAATGGCATTCGCGGCATTCGGCTGCGTTTCTGTTGGTGTTAAGGGGGCTGATTCTCCGCCCCCAATCAAAACCGAGGCCGACGTGAATCTCGATGCCGAGGCCACGATACATATCAAATACAACGCCTATGTGCGAGACGTCCTCCAGTATGCGGAGACCATAATTGACGACATTGTAAAGTACACGCAGCGCACCGATGACTTTATTGGCAAGAGCAGCAATTCCGCACCGAGTTGGAGTTTCTCCCGTGATTCCTTTGAAAAACTCGGAAAGATAACTACGCGTGTTCCCAACTGGTTTTCCAAAGAGGATGTCGCGCTTTTCCGCGACAACATTGATCTCCTTAAAACCAATACCGCTGCGTTGCTCAAGATTTCCGATGAACTGAAGGTTTACTTTGTCCACAATGGCCCGCACAAGGCCGATGAGGGAAAAAAGTATGTCGAATTGAAAGCCGGGTTGGAGACGCTTACCACTGCGACGCAAAAAGCCTACGATGCCATCCGTAAGCGTAGTTTAGAGCTTGCCGATGCCGCTGAAACCCGCCTTGCCGCCGCCAATTCTCTCGGCTCATTCTTCCTCGCCTTGCGCGAAGACCTTGCCAGTGCGGGTGAGATCAATGCGATTCTCTCTTCGCCGGATCTCGCCAAGGGAGATGCCGCTATCGGAAAATCCGCTGCTGAGAAGGTGACTGCGCTTCTTGCCAAATACAAGGAATCCACGGAGAAAAATGCCAAACGTTCCCACCGGGAGCTTGTCGAGGATACGCTGGAGAAGCGTAATCGGTTTTACGCAGATTCTGCAGACTTTGTTAAGGAAATCGAAACCAGAGTGTTACCTGAGTTAACGACAAAGGGAAGTATCAGCAGTTCCGAGAGTAGCCGCCTCTCCGGGCTTTATGGTAACGTTGTCTCCTCTTACAACAGATTCGTTAACAGCTACAACTACCGTAACCAGGGCCACGCCATTGAGCGTTAATCTGGGAACCATGCCAAAATCCAACCTGAAACACACAATGGATATGAAGAACAAAAATTACTTTTTCCAATTTTCCGCGCTCGCTCTGATGGGCCTTGCCGTCACCTTTCAAGGTTGCGGTAAGTCCGATAAAAAAGCCGAGCCTTCAAAACCTGCTGCTGCTTCCGCCACCGCGCCCAAAGCGCCCTCCGGCCCGGTCAGCGCAAGTGCCGAGCAAGCGGCGATACCGTTTCACAACAGTCTGCTACGTTTCATGGGAGCGTCCCAGAAAAGCTTTAAAAAGATCGCTGAGGAAGGGAAAAAATCGCAGGAATTTTTTGCCTCTGACACCGGCAAGCCCTCATGGGGGCATGTTCTCGACTCGGATTTCGAAAAGGTGCCTTCGTTGAAGTTCGCAGCGCCGTCCTCATTTGCCTCTGGAGATAAGGATTTTTTCAATTCACGTATAAAAGTCGTGCAAGACAGTGTTAAGCAGATTGCCAAACTGACGGGTGAACTGAATACCTACTACGCAGAGGAAAATTACAAAGATGACTGGCACAAAAAATTCCTTGTCACGGAGCCGCTGATTGATGCGTTGTTTGATAAAATCAGCGATGCCAATACTGAGATGTTTGAACGTTCGGATACTATTACGGAGGAGATTGACCGGCGCAATCTCGCCAAAACGCCCCTTGGTGTTTATATTTTGAACATGCGTTACGTAATGGACAAGGCGAAGGCCCAATCGGCTTTGCTGCTTCGTCCTGAATTGCGCGATACGCGTGTAGGTACCGGTGTTTCGGCAGAAGAAAAGACCGAAATGGTCGCCCACGCCAAGCCCATTGCCGAGCAGGCGGAAGCATTGCTCAAGGAATTGGATGGACTAGTGGAAAAATACAAGGCCGTGGATCGTGGTCCGATTAAAGGGAAGAAATTTGACGGTATCTACGATGATTTCTTCAAAAACTACGCTGCTTACCGCACAGATGTCGTGCGCATCGTCCGCGAGTTAAAGGAAAATGGTTATCAGAATGACCAGTCCACGATTAGAAGCGGGGTCAGTTCTTTATTCAGGGCGCACAATTCCTTTGTGGATACCTTGAACGGGAAATAAGCCCGACAAGGGCCTGTTTACTATCTCCTGATAAATAACGGAGAGCGAATGCACACCTTTGGTGATTTCAGCACCAAAGGTGTGCTTGCGTAAAGGCGTAGCAAGAGTCCTCTCGGCTCTCAAGGAGTTCGTGGCAACGGAGGGAACTGATTTTCATCTAAAAGAGCTACAGAGCGTCTTTTTAGAGGCAGCGGCGGTGAAATTCGTTTTGGATTTGTCCGGCTATGGCATCGGGCGAGGCAGCGGCATCCAGCACCAAAAAGCGCTCTGGTTCGGCGGTGGCGAGGGCGAGATAGCCTGTGCGCACGCGTTCGTAAAACGGCGCGTCAAACGTTTCCATGCGGTCAGGCGCGGCGACATCGGCAGAACTGGCGCGGCGTTGGGCGCGCTCAAGCCCGGCGCTCACTGGGAGGTCGAGGAGCACCGTCAATGCAGGGCGGAGGCCTCCAGTCGCAAAGGTATTCACTACGGCGATAATGTCTGCGGACAATCCGCGCCCGCAACCTTGATAAACCAAGGTGGAATCGGTGAAGCGGTCGCAAAGGACGGTTTCGCCTGCATCGAGGGCCGGGCGGATGATTTCAGAGACGAGCTGGGCACGGCTGGCGGCGAAGAGGAGAAGTTCAGAGGAGGGCTGGAGGTGGTTGCCGTAAGGGGCGTGTTTCAGGATATGGCGGACATCTTCTCCGAGCGCGGTGCCTCCCGGCTCGCGCACGAGGCGCACGGAACGGCCTTGCGCACGGATGTGCGCGGCGAGCATTGCGATCTGCGTGGACTTGCCCACGCCTTCGCCGCCTTCAAATGTGATGAAACTTCCGTGGTTTTGCATGTTGCCCGGTCTGGCTGTTCTTTAATCCGCATATTTCATTTCTCCACAAGCTTGAATCCCTATCCCTGCGGCAGGGGCGGGCTTTGCTACAGGCGGCACTGGCAAATGCCGACAGAGAGAAGAGAGGGAAGCGGGGTGTCATTTCGGGAAAAATAAAAATACGGTTTTGCTGGTCTATTCATTTTCCCACCAGCGTTCTTTTTCTTTTTTTATTTCGTCATCGAGGTAGAGGACTTGCTCCGTGCGGTTCCGTTTCCCACCCGGTGCTTCGTTCATTGAGCCGCCGTTGTAGTGCGGGGAGATATTGCAATTCAGGTCGAGACTGGCGCAGAGCACACCGATATTTTCGACGTTAAGGGTTTGCACATCTTTGAAAGTTTTTCCGGAAGTGGAGACGGAGGGATCTTTCGCGGGTGTTTGCACATCGCGTCCGGCGGTGTCGAATATGCCGTAAGACCGCCCCAATACGCTGATGACAAAGCGCACTTGATTATCGGCGGCGCGTGCGGGTATCAGGCTGCGGTAGTAGCCGGCAGCAGGGAAGAGGATGACCTCGGCTCCTTTGAGTGCCATAAGTTCGGTGACGTCTGTGAACCAACTGTCGTAGCAGATCACCATGCCCAGTTTGCCAAATTCCGTTTTGAAAATTTCTGTTCTGACGCCGGGGGAGATATTGTGCGTTTGGATCTCCGGGCTGTAGGGGTGGATTTTGTCATACACGCCGACGAGGCCGCCCTTGCGGTCATAGAGCACGCCGCGATTGTACTTACGCCCATCCGTCTTGTCTATCACGAGGAGAGAGGCGGCGACATACATTTTGTGTTTGGCCGCGAGAGATGAAAGCAGGTTTTGCAGTTGCTCCCCGTTTGAGGTGTCACCGCTGCTTTGGGAGACATGCTCCGGGTAAAGCAGCAGGTCTGCGTTTTGGCGGGCGGCGGCCTCTGCCACCTTAGGGATTTGCGCATCCGTCAAGCGGCCTTCTGTGCAGGCGAACCGCACCCAGCGCGGTTTTACGGGGGCGGTGGGTGTGAGCGAGAGTCTGCGCAGTTTGACTTCTCCGGCAGGATTGAAGCGGTAAAAGATGCGCAGCTTGACTTCGCGGGGTTTGTCTCCGGCGACGACGATTAGACCACGACCTTCTACTTGTCCGTTGTCCAGACGGTAGAATTTAAAGATACCGCCGAGGGTGCCCGTATCGCATTGAAAGAGCAGATGGCGCTGTGGATTGACTTCTTCGGAGAACGAAAAAAGCGCAGTGTAAGCATAGGTGCCGGGGGCGAGTTTGGTCTTTGTCGAGATGGAGCCGACTGCACCGGAGTCTCCGCTGCCTGAGATGGAAAGATAGGTGCCCTCGGTGTCCATTCGCAGCTCGAATCGGGGAATCTTGCCGATGTGTGCTGGTTCCTGCGTCCAGCCTTCGGGAAAGTCACCGTATTTGCCTTTGCTTTGCGTGAAATCAAATTCGCGCCCGGCGCTCTCATCTGTCTTTTGTGCAAAAACCGGGCCACTCGCGCAGCACAGGAGCAAAAGAATAAAAACAAACCACCGGGGAACCAGTTTGCACGAACGAGGTTGGCAAAAAGCAATTCCCGGCTTTTTTTGCATCTTCATGGCCAGTGTCAGCTTACCGTGCAGATTGAGACCGCGTTTGCCAGTGAGCGGAGCGGGTTGCGCTTGGGAATGAACTCCTGTCCGACAAAACCGCGAAAACCTGTGTCATGGATTGCCTTCATTATGGCGGGATAGTTTAATTCTTGTATGTCGCTGGGTTCAAATTCGTTGCGTCCAGGGTTGCCGGCTGTATGGTAATGCGCGATGTATTGTGCGTTTTGCCGGATTGTGCGGATAACATCACCTTCCATGATTTGCATGTGGTAAATATCGTAGAGCAGCTTGAAGCGTTCCGAGCCAACGCGTTTTACAAGTTCTACGCCCCAGGCGGTGGAGTCGCATTGGTAGTCCTTGTGATCCACCTTGCTGTTGAGCAACTCCATGATGAGCGTAACCCCGGCTTTTTCGGCGGCGGGCATAATCTTCTTAAGCCCTTCGGCGCAGATTTCCAGACCTTCTTCGGCGGACAGTTTTGCGCGGTTTCCGGAAAAGCAGATGAGGTTGGGGACACCCAGCTTGGCGGCTCCTGCGATGGCTTCGATGAATCCCGGGACGAGTTTTTCATGATTGCGCCGTTGGTTGAATCCGCTTTTGAGCGCCGTGTTTGGCCCATAGGCCACTGCGCAGGTGAGGCCGTGCTTTTGGACGATCGGCACCTCTTTTAATGTGAGCAGTTCGACAGAAGCAAGGCCGGCGTCTTTTGCCGCCAGTGCCAATTTGTCGAGTGAGATTTTTTTGTAACACCAGGCGCAGACAGAATGGCGGAATGAACCACTTTTTACGGATGCCTTGTCGTCGGCCTTTGCTGTCTGCGCAACGAAATGCGAGAGTGCTGTGAAGGTGCCGGCAACGGTAGCGGCATTGAGTATTTGGCGTCGGTTCATGAGAAATTGCTTTTATGCGGCTACTTAGTAACTCAGGCGTTTCTGTTTGTTCCTTGTTTTCAGGGAAGGGCGGGCAATGGGGTATCTGTCTCAACGCTAATACCTTTCAGGGTTCAGGGAGGAGACTCCCCGAACCCCGGAAAGGGATAGGCTCAAAGCAATTCGGTGGCTTTGCGCATGTCTTTGAATTTCTGGAAGGCCTGATGGAAAATAAAGGCCTTGTCCGGATTGCAATGCGCGTGGACGGCACCACAGCTTTTTACATACGCACGCATGAGGTCGCGGTATTGCGGATCAACACAATTGGCGATGATCAACTCGGCACGAGCCACCGGATCTTTGCCGCGCAAGTCCGCGACGCCGTGTTCCGTGGCGACTACCATCACGCTGTGCTCGCTGTGGTCAATGTGACTCGCGTAGGGGACGATGGTCGAAATCGCGCCGTCTTTTTGCGTAGAAGGACAGGTGAAAATGGACAGGTGGGCGTTGCGGGTGAAGTCGCCGGAACCGCCGATGCCGTTCATCATCTGTTTGCCCAAGACGTGCGTGCTGTTCACATTGCCGTCAATATCGAGTTCGAGGGCGGTGTTGATGGTAATAATACCGAGACGGCGCACGACTTCCGGGCTGTTGGAGATTTCCATCGGGCGCAGGATGAGCTTGTCTTTGTATTCGTTCCACGCGCCATAGACGCGCTTTTGCACGCTTTCGGTGAGGGTGAGTGCGGTGCCGCTGGCGAAGTTGATGCGTCCTTGTTCAATGAGGTTGATGACGCCTTCTTGTATGACTTCGGAGTAAAGATCGAACGCCGGGATTTCCTTATTCTGTGCCATGGCTTCGATAACGGCATTGGCGATATTGCCGACGCCGGATTGGAAGGGCAGGCCATTGGGCAGGCGTCCTGCTTTGCGCTCGGCTGCGAGGAAGGCGGCGACATTGGCACCGATGGCGCGGGTGATGGGCGTCGGTTCGTCAAATTCTTTCACTTCGTCTCCCGCGTCGTTGAACACGATGCCAGCGATGCGCTTGGGGTCGAGCTTGAGCACCGGGCTGCCAATGCGGTCGCGGGGCGTGTAGATGGGGATTTCGCGGCGATGGGGCGGGTCGGCGGGTTCGTAAAGGTCATGCAGGCCGCGGAGAAATTCCGGGTGGCGGGTATTCACTTCCAAGATAACCCGTTCGGCTTGCAGTGCGAGGGTGTTGGAGGCCCCCACGGAAGACGTGAGTAAGACGGTGCCATCAGCTTCAACGGAGGCTACTTCGATGATCGCCCAGTGAACTTTGCCGAGGAAGCCCGTGCGCAGCCAAGGCTGGAGGTGCGAAAGGTGCATATCGAAGTAGGCGACCTTTCCGGCGTTAATGCTTTTGCGCAAGCTACCGTTGGATTGGTAGGGCGTGCGCCATGCGACGGCGTCGGCTTCTGCCAATGCGCCATCGAGCGTTTGCCCGACAGAGGCACCGGTGATGACTCCGATTTTCCACGGCTTGCCTTCGGCGTGAAGGGCCTTGGCGCGATTGGCCAGGGCGGTGGGTGTGAGCTTGGCGTTACCCGAGGAGGTAAAGCCACTAAAGCCCACAGTAGAGCCATCAGCCACGAGAAGCGCAGCTTCGTCGGGAGAGAGTGTTGGGAAAGGTGATTTCATGAGTGTGTAACAGGTATCTGTAAAAAGCGTGTGACCCTAGCAACTGTTGGCACGGAATGGAAGTTACCAGCCAAGTCGGGCCTTATTAGAAGGGATGATGAGTGATGTTGAACAGTTTTGCTTATAGGGAAGAGAGTCTGTGTATTCCCAAAATTCGAAAAATGCTCAGGGAATGCGGCCTTCATCAAAATCTATCATGTCGGCGAATGAAATGAGGTCGGTGCGATTGGCCGCCCCCATTTTTCGTTTGGCGTCTTCGAGTGCCTCCCGCCCCATCTCGCTCATGCCTTTTTGGACAAGTTCGCGGTTCCATTTGGCGACGCGGCAATCCGCTGGGAACAAGGCGATCAGGCGGGCGTCAAGAGCTGCGGTGTCCTCGCCGGATTCACGCACGGCGGCGATGACGGCTTCCGGCTCGATGCCCAGATGCAGGCAGAGAAAGCGGTCGAACCCTTTGCAAAAATTCCGCTGGTAGGATTTTGGCAAATCGTCCGCGAGGTGTTTACGGATTTTTGCGATGAAACGCGGCAAGTGGAGCAGCCCGGTGGCGTGGTGAGGCAGATAGGGGGACGGTAAATCGTAACAGATTTCGCCGGTGGCTTCGCTGTAGCCGAGCATGGGTTTGGTCATGGGAGGCGGTGTTAAATGTATTTCGCGCCGCTGGTCAATCCGGCGCATACATCACTGCGCATAGGAGGGGGGGAACCAAGACTTGTTTCCGTTGTCGCCACTTCATCATGTTCGTCCGCATATCCTCTGAGAGACCAGCCGGTTTTACTCAATCTTTTGGCCTTTTGGCACTTGCGATTTTTTCACCAAGCACTGCGAAGTGTATGGCGAGTAAGCGCAAGCTGCGTTCAGCTCAATTTTTTGGACACCTTCTTCCTGCTTTTTCCGAACGAGTCGGACTGAAGCTGTTTTGCTTCTTTTTTATGGCATTGGCTTTCTGCTCATTGCGGGCGGAAGACAGCTTCAAACCCGGTGAGATTTGGCCGGATAACAAAGGCGTCCACATCAATGCGCATGGCGGTGGATTGCTTCTGCGCGATGGTGTCTATTACTGGTATGGCGAACACAAAACGAAAGGCTCCGGAGGGAATGTAGCCAATGTGGGCATCCATTGTTATTCATCGAAGGATTTGTATCATTGGAAGGATGAAGGGATCGCGTTGGAGGTCGCGCCTGCCGGTTCCGGGAGCGACATCGAAAAAGGCAGCATTATCGAGCGCCCCAAAGTCATCTATAATCGAAAAACCGGGAAATACGTCATGTGGTTTCATCTGGAGCGGAAAGGGCGTGGTTACCAGTCGGCATGCGCCGGTATCGCAGCCGGGGACAGCCCGACGGGACCATTTACCTTTATCAGAAGCACGCGAGCCAGCGCAGGACACTGGCCGGAGGGGTATTCGGAAGCCCTCAAAAACGGTCCCGTGCGCGCCGCAGGGAAAAATTTCTCAGGCGGTTCGCTCCCCGGGCAAGTCACGCTCGACGAGCTTAACATTGTGAAACGCGATTTTGACCGCGGGCAAATGGTCCGGGATATGACCTTGTTTGTGGATGACGATGACAATGCTTATCACATCTACTCATCCGAGGAAAACAGCACCCTGCACATCGCCTTGCTGTCTTCAGATTATCTTTCGCACAGCGGCAAGTATGCCCGTATTTTTCCGGGGCGCTTCATGGAGGCTCCGGCATTGTTTAAGCGGGAAGGGCGGTATTATCTCCTGATGTCAGGCTGCACTGGTTGGGCACCGAATGCAGGGCGCTCTGCGGTGGCAGACTCGATTTGGGGGCCGTGGGTGGAATTGAAAAATCCGTTTCAAGGCAAGGGAGCTAATACCTCATTTCGCTCGCAGAGCACATACGTTGTGGAGGCTCCCGGCAAAAAGGGCAATTTCATCTACATGGGAGACCGCTGGAATCCCGGTAATGCGATAGACGGGCGCCATATCTGGCTCCCGATTCGTTTTGAAAACACTCAGCCCGTGATTGAGTGGGCCGAGAGCTGGAAGTATTAGCGCCAGAGCGTGTCTGGCTCAATCTTCGCTTTCGGGGATGGCCGGGGTTTGCGGTTCGGCGGCATCCGTGAGAAGCAAGGCGGAGTCGGCGACCGGCAAGGCCTCGACCTCACGCAATTTGCGCCCGATGGCGCGGGAGCGGATACTGGTCTTCTCGATTTCCTTGGAGGCCGAATCGAGCTTCCTTTGCACAGCCTCCAACACGTCTCCGAATTTGCCAAACTCCGTTTTTACCGCACCAAGCACTTTCCAGACTTCTCCCGCCCGTTGTTCAATGGCGAGCGTGCGGAACCCCATCTGAAGACTGTTGACCAAGGCGGAGAGCGTGGTCGGGCCGGCGAGAACGACACGATGGTTGTGCTGGATGGTATCCGATAAGCCGGGCTGGCGGAGCACTTCGGCGTAAAGTCCTTCCGTGGGTAAAAACAGTATCGCAAAATCCGTAGTGTGCGGCGGGACAATATATTTTTGGGCTATGCTTTTCGCCTGTTCTGTGACGCGCACAACAAGCGCTTTTGTGGCAGCGGCGACACCCTCGCTGTCGGCTCGCTCGGCGGCTACCACAAGGCGCTCATAATCTTCGACGGGAAACTTGGCATCAAGCGGGAGCCAGACAGGGGAGTCGGTGCCGGTGCGCCCGGGCAGACGGATGGCGAATTCGACACGCTCAAGAGAGCCGGGGCAGACGGCGACATTGGCGGCATATTGTTCCGGAGTGAGGAGTTGCTCCAGAAGGTTGCCGAGCTGGTATTCGCCCCAAGTGCCGCGTGTCTTGACGTTGGTGAGCACCCGCTTGAGGTCGCCCACACTGGCGGCCATCTGTTGCATCTCGCCAAGGGAACGGGTTACTTTTTCAAGGTTTTCGCCGACGAGTTTGAAGTTTTCGCCGAGGCGTTTCTCGAGGGTGGATTGGAGTTTTTCGTCCACAGTGAGGCGCATTTCTTCGAGCTTGGCAGCGTTTTGCGCGGAAAGGGAGTCGAGGCGTGTCTCGAGAGTCTTGCGGGTATTGTCGGCAGCGGCGGCGAGCGTGGCGCGGAGTTGCTCAAGGCGCTGCTCTTGGGTTTGGGTTGTGCGGTCAAGATGGGCGGCAAGCTCGGTGCGCAGGGCGGCGAGGTGGCTGGTGAGGTCATCGCGGGCAGCTTGTTCGATGCGGCGTTGGGCGTCGGCGAGCGAGGCAAGCTTGTCGAGAACCGGCGCGGTATCGTTGGCTGCGGGCGGGCGGCGCAGGAAGAGCATGAGCACCACGGCAAGTGTGCCGGCGGAGAGAAGGATGGAGAGAGCGAGGAGGAGTTCTGTCATAGTGGCATCACACGGGAAACGGGAACTTGCAGATAGGCCTTATTCTTCCTCGGCAGCTTCCTCGGCTTCTTCGCCATCGAGCCAGTCTTCGCCGGATTCGTCCAACTGGTAAGCGAAGTTTCCGGGGCCGGGCTTTATTTCAAGCTTGGCCAAAACGGTTTCGACAAAGTCATCGTCGTCGCCGGGTTGTTGAGTGTAGAAAGGCTGGCCGTTTTTGCCAAAGGGGAAGGGCGGGGCTTCAGGGGCGACACCGTCAACGAGGCCCAGACCTTCTGCGATATTGGACGGCGGCTGGAAACCAAATTTCTTCGCATAGGCGATCGCGCCTTGCACGAT